>JBKPMB010000249.1:0-2548 GCA_046731995.1 Thermoproteota archaeon
GTTGTTGTCATGCAATGAACTTCAAATGACTGTTACTGTCAGCGTAGACTATATCTAAGCATATTGAACCGTACGTACATTTTTAATATAAATTGACGTATTTATCTAATATGTTTTTTATACTGGGACTCTCAATCACGGTTAATGAAAGCAGTCTCTGTTAAAGGTAGAGAACTAGTTTCTATTAATGAATTGTCAACTCCAAAATTAGAAGATGGAGATGTCCTGGTTAGAATGCGTGCATGTGGACTATGTGGTTCTGATTTGGAAAAAGTATATGGTCAATATGGAATGTCATCCGCTAAACTTGGACATGAACCATCAGGAGAGATTGTAAATGTAGGAAATTCTGTCAAAGGTTTCTGCCCAGGGGACCGTGTTTTCATTCATCATCATGTTGCATGTTATTCGTGCTATTATTGTCTGCATGGAGATTATACCATGTGTTCTATGTACCAAAAGAGTAACATACAACCATGTGGTCTATCAGAACAGATCGTGGTTCCTAAATGGAACGTCAGTCGTGGAGGGCTTTTAAAATTACCGGATGTTATAACTTTTGACGAAGCTTCACTTATAGAACCATTAGCATGCTGTATACGAGCTTTGAACAAATGTAATTTTCAGAAAGGTGACGATGTAGCAATCTTTGGAGCAGGTCCAGCCGGAATGATGCATGTAGCTCTGGCAAAAATGTTTGGAGCTGGAAAAATCATCGTAGTTGATATAAATGATTTTAGGATAGACTTTGCAGAAAAATATTGTAGTAATGTATTAACTTTCAAGTCTGTGCTTGGTAAAGAGGAAGATTTGATCCTAAATATGAAAAATAGTACAGATAACAGGGGTGTTGATATATCTATTGTAGCCACCGGGAATACAAAAGCACTTGTTCAGTCCTTTGAGGCAACAAGAAAAGCAGGTAAGATCATGCTCTTTGGAGTTCCTTCTAAAAATTCTAGTATCTTTTTGAATATGAACAAATTATATTCAAATGAACAGTCCTTTCTTTCATGTTATGCTGCATCCGAGATAGAAACAAATCAAGCGCTTAAATTGTTAGCAGAAAAGCGAATTGATGTAAAGCGTTTGATAACTCATCGATTTGATATCGAAAATGCGGCTCAGGCAATTAAATGTGCATATGAAGCGAAAGATGCAATGAAAGTGATTGTGACTTCAGATTGAATAAACAAGAACAAGTAAAAAACGGTTGTTGAAAGTATAAATAGCAAAAAAAGGGCATAAACAGAGGGAGTCATTGATTAGTGTATGGACTGGGGTATGAAGAACAGGATATCGAAAATCATCCGGCCAGAAGACAAAAGATGTGTTATGCTTGCAGTAGATCATGGGTACTTTTTAGGGCCGACAGAACGATTAGAGGTGCCTAGTAATACAATAAAGCCACTCTTATCATATGCTGATTCCTTGATGCTTACAAGAGGAATTTTACGAACATCCGTAAATCCAAATAGCAATATCCCTATAGTATTACGAGTCTCCGGTGGAAGTAGTATTATAGGAGAAGATCTCTCAAATGAGACCATAACAACTTCAGTTGAAGAAGCAATTAGGCTTAATGCCACATGTCTTGCCCTTTCTATTTTTGTAGGAAGCAAATATGAGCATCAAACACTTTCTAATTTAGCTAAACTTGTCGATGAGGGTGAAAGATACGGCATCCCTGTTTTGGCAGTTACTGCAGTTGGTAAGGAAATGGCTAGAGATGCCAGGTATCTTAGTTTGGCATGCAGAATTGCTGCAGAACTCGGTGCACATATCGTCAAAACATACTATTGTGAAAATTTTGAAAAAGTTGTTGAAGGATGTCCTATTCCTGTAATTATCGCAGGCGGCAAGAAATTGCCAAAAGAGATTGATGCACTTGAGCTAGCATATAACGCAGTACAACATGGCGCCGCAGGAGTAGATATGGGCAGAAACATTTGGCAATCAGATTATCCTATTGAAATGATAAAGGCAGTGAGATGTATAGTCCATGAGAAGTTAGACGTAAATGAAGCTTATAATTCTCTATTAAGGGACAAAAATGAAAAAGCAGTAGAGAAAGGACAACAAATTACGCATGAAAAAATGATAAAATCGGTTGATTAAGTTCTTTTCAATATCATCTTGAATAATAAATAATTTAATTTCAAATTCACTAGAGAGAATAGACGTTAGCATGTGTATATTTGGTAGGTGTTATGTTTACTACAGTATATGGCCAGTAATTAGACAAAAAAGTTGACCTTTTTTGGTTTACAAATGTCTTTTGTTATTGCCTTTGGCAAATCTTTTCCTTAAACAAAAGAATAAAGAAAGCCGCTGTCATTTTCATAACTAGTCGTTAAAACAATAATGCATAGCAGAAATAGCAATAATGATAACAAAAGCAGCAGTACCAATAACTCCTGTGATGTTTTGATAACAGACGCAGCTGTAGTTATTCCGAAGGTAGGAATAGTCAGAACAGATATTCTGATCGAAAATGGCAAAATTAAAGATCTCAGGAAATCGACTGGCAATACTCAAGCTTCAAAAA
>JBKPMB010000250.1:0-7590 GCA_046731995.1 Thermoproteota archaeon
ATACCTACAACCGTAGTATCCTTCAATATTGATAGAAAAAATATTTGGCAGTAATAAGTTTGAAACAAAATCAGAAAATGGAATAGGACTAGGATTCTATATATCTAGAAAAATAATTGAAGATCATGGTGGAAGGATATGGGCTGAAAACAATAAAGATGGTGAAAAAGATCAATATTTTCATTTAGTCTTCCAATTTCGTGAATTGCAATATATATTTGGCATGCAATTGGCTGACTCTAATGTGCCAATTAAGCGCACAATATTGTTGTTATTATTATTGTATGCACTATTATTATTAGCCCAGTTCTGCATTTAGTAGTTCATTTAACTGGATATCCTATAGTAACTCTCTCAAAAAGTTCAGTTTTTGTGCCCGGAAAACTGCACTGCAGGATGATGATTTCAGACTTGGTTACTGATAGAGAGATAGACGAAGATTCAGTTGACCCAGAAAAATGGTGTAGCCGCATTGATGGTGCATTAACAAAGAAAAACTGTCTTGACAGTGTCAGAAAAGCAGGATTCAAAAATATAGAAGCCCTAGAAAAAAAGTATACAATGACGATCAAGTGGATAACGATGGCAAAAATACAAGAAGGATGATCTCTAGCCTGTTAGTAAAAGCTGTTAAAGATTAAGCATAAGAAATGAGCATAATCGATGTGATAGGCAAGAAAAGTTGAGTCATCTTTAATTGCATTAACTTTAGTTATTTAACGTGATATAAGACCAATAGGTTGTTACAACTGTAAGCGATGACATATACCTTCAGCATGATAGCAATAGGCATGTCGGCCTTTGCTGCAACTAATATCGATGATATTCTTGTGCTCATGATGTTCCTTTCTTCGTTGACTTTTCCAGTTCGGCAGGTAGTATTAGGACAGTATATCGGTATAGGTTTGCTGGTTACTATTAGTGCACTTGGTTCATTTATCCCATTAGTTATTCCAACCTATATTATAGGTCTACTAGGCATAGCGCCAATTATAATAGGAATAAAGAAGTTAGTAACGTTCAGAAAGAAAAATGAATTTAACTCAAAATCAAAAGAGACAGCACAGGATAAGAAGAAAAAAATCTGACCTTTGCTGCTGTTGCTGCTGTAACTTTTTCAAATGGCAGTGACAATATCGGTGTTTATACACCACCATTCACAAAATATAATGCTGCAAGCCAAATTACTGCACTAGCAACAATTTTTATGACAATGACTGCTGTTTGGTGTATAGCAGCATATTATCTTGTAAATACCCTTTAGTTGTTTCGAAGATACGTCGTACTAGAGATATCATTTTGCCCTTTATCCTCATTGGACTTGGGATATACATTATGATTGAATCTTTTGTTTTCTGATATCAATCATATTCACTGCTATTTCTGAAATGATAAAACTTAAGCCAGTATGAATGCATCAAATATATCGTTGTATGAGGTTGACTCTTTATCTAATATGCTTATTGCTGTATACACAGATAGATATGAATGATAACAACGGAAAAAAGAAAATTGCTCTCGTGACAGGAGGTAATCGTGGACTCGGATATGAGACCTGCAGACAATTGGCGCAGTTAGGTCTAACAGTTATACTTAGTGCTCGTGATTTGACTAAAGGCAAATCAGCAGCTTATCAATTGAATGAAAAGGAGGGTCTTGATATAATGTTTTACCAACTTGATGTGTCAAATCAAAAGAGTATCTGCAACATAGCAGAAGAAATAGATCAACGATTTGGACGATTGGATGTGTTGGTTAATAATGCAGCTATTCTTTATGATACATGGCAAAAGGCTATCGATGCAGATTTGGAAGTTATAAAAGATGTATTAACGACAAATGTTTTTGGGCCTTGGAGGCTATCACAAGCATTTATTCCCATGATGAAGGCAAAAAAATATGGACGTATAGTTAACGTATCTAGTTTGGGAGGTTCATTACACTACATGACATATGGTGGAACACCAGCTTATAGTATCTCAAAAGCAGCATTAAATGTACTTACAAGGAAGCTATCAGCAGAGCTTGTAAACACTGGTATATTAGTAAATTCTGTTGATCCTGGATGGGTAGCTACAGATATGGGTGGTCGTGGAGGTCGTCCTGTACATGAAGGTGCAAAAGGAATAGTTTGGGCTGCTACATTGTCAAATGATGGTCCTAGTGGAGGATTTTTTTGTGATGGTAAAGCTGTACCATGGTGATGGATAGGTGATATCATTAATAGTTTCTCTCTTGAAAATGATGAAACTTCAGTGCCAACCTAAAGGCACATGTCATTATATGATGTATGCATATGTCATTATATGATCTATCTTCCTTGTCCAGTTCAAATTCCGTTCAAAATAAATTCACTACTTCCTAGAATTTATCGTATTAATATACCCTCATTATTACCGATGATTATATTGATACAGTATTGTTTCAGATAGAGAAAAGTATGCATTGGTTGTAAACAATAATATGTTTTGCGTCATAATTGTTAAACGATCTTATTTGGATCCTCGTGTAGGAAAGGAAGGATGGTGAACAGAGATACATGGTTGCAGTAATGGAACGAAAATCCAGCTGTGGAAGAGCATCGTCGTCGTTTCGTTCCTCTGATAGGTGACAACATTTACAACTGCGAGTTATGTGGAGTTCGAATAGCAGTGTTGCAGATTGTAAGTAGTACTACTAGTGACCAAGAACAATTCAAGGTTTGTGGTAAATGTCTTAAGAATACATCGATCAAGAAGTAGAAAAATGTAGCATTTACCATCAGTAATCCGGAGTAGAATCAAAGCTATATTTGGAAAGAATATGTACAAATTTCTTATATTCTACAAGTTATGTCATAACTAATGCAAAAATTCGCACAAATATAAAATAATACTTAATAACTATATCGAGAAATCTTTAGTAACGGACATCGACGCCCAAGGAATGTGATAAACTCGATCATCTTCGAGGAGGAAAGATACATTCCAGCTTCCTCTAAAGTGGAGCACATTCTATATTATTCAACAATAAGAGCCATTGAGTAGCTGCTTGGTGAACATCTATTCAAAGTCTTATTACACAAAATATGTTCGGTTCATAAACTGTCAGACAATGAATTATTAACAAATTATGATCTTTTGAAAGAATCATTATTTAGAATACCTGGTAAAAGTGCCAATGAAATTCTTCGCAAGATTAGGCTTGAAATATTACGAAATATTATAGTAGTTTGATAGGATCAAATGATAAGGTTCCACGATTATACATATCTTACCCTGTACTTAATACAACATCCTCTCCATCATCAACAAATACAACTATATCAGGAACAACCGGAGGAAATGAAGAGGCATTTACCGGTGTTGTAGTTGCATCAATTAGACTTGAAACCTTAGGAAACATATTGCAAAATCAACTATTTCGAGGATTTCAAAGCACAATAGCATTATTAGACAGAAATGGGGTAATACTCTATAGCAACGCTCCTTTATTGCAGAGTGGCAAAAGAATTTTTGGAAATGAAATGCAATCTATCTTCTCGTCTGTTCTCTCTTCTCAGGCAAAGGATTCACTAAATAACCTGTTTTATACTTCATTACAAGACAGAATAGATTCACAGGATATCTTTGCTCAAGGCAAAATGAATACTATAGCCTATGAACCAGCTATGCTTAATGGCAAGTATTTTTTAACATCATATGTTATTGCTCCACATAACCTAGCAAGCAGTGTAGAGGTTTTAGCTAATCAACAGAAGAATTTTAGCACTTTTATAATGGCACTCATAGGAGTAGTAGGTTTTGGTATCGCATTTTTAATTCTATTATGGAATAAAAGGTTAGAGTCCACTGTAAACACAAAAACTACAGAACTAAAGGAAGCAAATAACTCTTTAACCAAATCAAACAGTTTACTAGCAGAAGCTAATGAACAATTAAAAGTCCATGATAAAATGCAAAAGGAATTCATAAATATAGCAAGTCATGAGTTACGAACACCTATCCAACCTATAGTTACTTTGACTGAAATAATTCGCGCCAAAATAAAAGAACCACATCAACAGGAATTGTTAGATGTTACTATAAGAAACGCAAAAAGATTGAAAAGACTTGCAGATGATATATTAGATGTTTCAAGGATTGAAAGTCAGTCACTAAATCTTAAAAAGGAGCGGTTCAATTTAAAAGATGTAATAACAAACAGCATATCAGATATAGTGACAAACAGACAAATGGATAAAATAATAAAATAAATACTGTAAAAATAATAAATGAATCACAGGATGTTATTGTAGAAGCAGACAACTGGAGGATAACTCAGGTCCTTTCCAATCTATTAGATAATGCAGTTAAATTTACTGAAAATCACGTAACGAAAGGAATGGGAACAATAAATATTACTACAGAAAAAATCGATAGTCAAATTCATGTCAGTATCAAAGATAGTGGTTCTGGGATTGATCCTGGAATATCACCAAGATTATTTGAAAAGTTTGTCTCAAGGTCTTTTCAAGGAACTGGATTGGGACTATGTATCTGCAAGAGCATTGTAGAAGTTCATGGGGGCAAAATATGGGCTCGAAACAATTCTGATGACAAAGGAGGAGCTATCTTTACATTTAGCTTGCCAATTAGTAAATAAAATACCAGATAAGATATCATAGTTAATAGTAGCTTGGCTTATCTATAAGCAGTAAATGCAGGTAAGCAGTTATAACTTCTCTTTCTATTAACCATACTCACTGCTATCTGAAATGATAGAACTTCAATGCTAATGGCAACAACAATAATCAAGCTCCTCAAAGTTCTGGGCAATGATAAGGGGGGAAACTGAATGACTCAAACGCGAGAAATAGAAGATGCGACACTAAATACACCAGAAGAAGAAAAAGAAAACATCAGGATAGTCAGACAAATATTTGAAGCATTTAATACTGGAAATATGCCAAAGTTAATGAATTCATAAGTCCGCAGTATTTCAATCATGAATCACAGATAGATCCAGTTAGATCTAAGCTTCGTGGACCAGCAGAATTTATAGATACAATAAGGAATCTACGAAACGCGTTTGCTGATCTTCATTATGAAGAACTAGAGACAATTACCGCTGGAGATAAGGTGGTATCGATATTAAAGGTAACTGGCAAACATATGGGAAACTTTTTCATCATTCATCCTAGCGGAAATAAAATCAATTACGAAGCAGTTCATATCATCGCATTGTAGATGGTAAGATCGTAGAACATAAGTCAATACGTGATGATCTTAGCTTGATGATACAGCTAGGAGTAGTAGGTACTAAATCAGATCAGTATGAATCTTTGTTCCAGGCATGGAAAGCATGGAAACGACTATAAAGACGGGATGATGGATCATGAGCTCACATAAATCTAAAAAACATTAGGTTCAAAATCTGATGATGAAACCACAATCCGCACTCTATCAACAAATGATCGATGGTTGGAATAACGGTAGCGGAGATGCATTTGCTACTCCGTATTCGAAGGATAGTGACTTTATTGGGTTTGATGGCGCATATCTTAAAGGACGTCAACAATAGCTTCGTTTCACCAAAAGCTTTTCGACAAATTTCTTAAAGGTGGTCATCTTATTAGAAAAATTACAAGTATACGCTTTGCGACTATGAACGTTGCTATCATGATTGCAGTTGGTGGAACTGTAATAGCCTGACAGTCAGATATTGAGCCAGAGCGAAACTGTATTCATACCATTGTTGCTGTCAAATGCGATAGTAATTGGTGTTTTACTGCTTTTCAAAATTCACTAGTATAGTATATTGGAAGACCAGAAGAGTTCCAGGCTATCACGGAAGAACTACGGCAAGAACTATCAAAGACATCAAAGGAAAATATGATAGATTAAAAGAGGGGCATTGGATTATTAGATACTCATTTTGCACTTTCATTAGTCTCCCATATGGCGAAAACATTGTTTTCTGTATCAGAACAAAGCGTAAAGTAACCCATTCCTGGTACTGAATGTTTGTGAGCAAACACTTTACCGCCTAGCTTCTCTACTTTAGATGAATATTTATCGATAGAATCTACACCTATGTAATTAGTTATGCTATGCTCTGGCATTTGCCTTTTCATCATCCCACCACCTATAGCTGCTTTGTTTCCTTTATCATCTGTAGTAGTGATTATCCAATATTCTATTGGTTGACCTGTTGCTGCTGATGTTAGCTTGCTACTACTATTATTATCAGTTGTAGAATCAGATAATTTTTCTATTTTCCATCCAAAAAGATCATTATAAAATTTCCTTGCCCTATCGACATCATCTGCAGGTATTTCAAAATGAACTATTGTTGGCATATGTTATTAATCACCTATACTATAATGCGATTGAATTCACCCATTATAGCTGATCCTAGTGTTATTAGACTGATGCACTGTTTGTAAAGCCTATCTAAGTTTTGATCGCTCATACATTTTGCCATATGTTCATCTTTCTGTTTGCTATCCATAAAGAATATTTGCTCATTCCAAATCTCTTCCTCCTCTGCAGATTTAGAGGATGTGACAGTTTTGGCCATGTTAATAAAATCTGACATGTCGTCAGTATTGCTGAGTTGAAAGTATTCAGTACGTATGCCTCCTTGGTTTCTAAACATATCTGTAAATTCCTTTGCCAGCTGTACCAAAGCTTGATGGTTCTTTTTTGGAGCTCTACAGATAAACTGTTGTACAATACTTCCAGCTTCTTGGCGCTTCGTTTCTATTCCACTTAGTTCACTCATGCGCACTAGTATTCAAAGTATAGTTAATAAACATGCAAGAGATCAAAAGTATAGTTGCAATATAAAGGCAAGCAGCGAGGAGGAGAAGTAGTAGAAGGAGAAGAATCAAGTCATAGCTATAGAGGAGCAATTTAGCCGCAAGGTGATACAACGGCAGAATCAAAAAATTCACGTAAGCGAATTTAGAGAGTTGTCAAGGAGGATTTCACTATAAAGGGATGCCATTTATCAAATATTATTAGTGCTATTACTAATGATAAAGCAGTATAGCTGTATAAAATTTATAACTACTCTATCTATTTCTGCCATGAATATCTAGCAATATTATATAGATAAAGTGGGATTCTAATATATGATTAACAGGATAAAGACTGACAAGGCTAATCAAACAGCTATCTTGGAGATTACAAAAGATGACCTTGAAAAGATAATTATTTCACTTGATAATATGGCAGGTAAATTGCAGAGAAATCTCTTGGAAAATCTTCCATCTAAAGAATCGGATAGAGCAAGGCTAGATGATTATAAAGAGTTAAGAGAGAATATTGCAAAGATCCTAAATCTAATCTAAATATATACAAGCCAGACTCAACGGACTCTTCATTATTACTGAATAAACAATATCATATTATTCGATAAAGCTAAAAGTCTGAACCGCATGATGTTAGTGAAGGGAAATACCTGAACTTTGAGCACAAAACCTGAACAACACAATGACGAGATCTAAGGTCATTGAGATGCAGTCTAGAGGGACTAAGCCAAATAGAAATAGCACATCAATTACAGGAAGCTATAATGATGGTGGACGTTTTGCATCAATCCAGACATATTGACAAACTGATTACT
>JBKPMB010000251.1:0-4912 GCA_046731995.1 Thermoproteota archaeon
TTATTATCTGCTTTGAAGCACTCTAGCACTCAGTTTTCGATGATACTGTAAACTTGCATTAACAGAATAACTATTCATCAGCTAGCCGATTTATAATTAAGATTTACAATTTTTGTTAATATCAATCGCACGATTTGTTTATCTCAAATCAAATGTAATACATCGTATCGAAGTTTTGCGGCAAAGATTTATAGTTCGTTTAATCGATTATACCGGAAAGTCTACCAAGTCATGGCAAAAGCTGTTCGCCAGTATATCGGTCTATTATTATTTTAATTGCCTTAGTTGGACAAGTTTGAGCCGCAGCAAGTATTGTTTCTTGATTCGCTCCCGTTTCCGACACTACCCTTGCTTTCGGATTTATCATTTTATTTTTTTCTACAACAAATACTGTAGACGCAAGGGTTTCACACCCACCAAACGCCATACATAGAGATGGTTCGACAATTATATAAAATCTCGCTTTAGGAGCATCATCTCAGCATTTTGCATTTCAACAGTCACCACTTTATTACGAGCATTTTTAGATGTTCCTCTTATAGTATAGTTACCACTGTCTTTGTATAGAGAACTAGCTTTACTACTGTCACTTTCGTGATAATAATTATTAAATGAATTAGTTTGCTCTCTTTCAGTCATCGTGTCGTCATGTTCAGCATTGCATGCATCAACTTTGGTAGACCGTTCATTGTCAATTCCAGTCTTGTCATATTCAGCTCTCTTATCCTTATCGTAAAGAACCTCAAAAGAAGCATTAATCTTTTTAATCATGTCTTCAGCAAATGAAGAATTGTTTCTATCAGGATGGTATTTCCTGGCTAGTCTCCTGTATGCCCTTTTAATCTCTTGAAAGCTTACATCCTCGGAAACTTGAATTGCATAGTAGCCTTTACTGTCCAAACAGAAATACAAGACATTCAGGATTACTTATTTCTTTCAATTGTAAGCGCGTAATGGATGCAAGTTTATAGGTACTTACCTAGCAATACAAAGAGTTCATGATTCTTAATACCATTTGACAAATTATTGGATACCTTGTAATACATCTGAACATATATTAGCCTACATGTCACCATTTGCAAGTGAAAAAAGGATCCATGTATTTTATCGGATTTATTATTTATGAGACAAAATATAAAATTCATGCTCTTGTTGAAAACAACCCTATTTTACTCATTTCTCAGAAATATTTGAATACGATTTAATGGACATAATACAAGCGGGTGATAGTCGTGTATTCAGTACATTTTCTTATATTTAGTTAAAGGTCTGCATACAATCATATTGCAACCTTACATAGGAGGGCACTGGTGAAGACGACATTTTATAGCGAACCAATAAATTACTTTTATCTATTTCCAAGATTTAGCACAATGATGCTCTCGGGGCTCTTTATTGGAAGGTTTCAACCTTTTCATCTAGGACACATGGCGGCGATTAGATTTGCGTTAAACTACGTCGAAGAACTTATAGTAGTCATAGGGAGCGCCCAGAAGAGTCATGAAACAAGGCACCCTTTTACCGCAGGCGAACGCATACAAATGATTTATAGGTCATTAAATGCAGATAACCGAGCAGATACAGAAAGGATACTTTTAATTCCTGTTCCTGACGTAGACATACATTCGCTATGGACTCATCAAATAGATCTCCTCGTTCCAACATACAGTGTAGTTTTTACCAATGACCCCTTTACAACACTGCTTTTCAAGGAAAGGAGCATAAAGGTTATCCAACCAGAACTATATCGTAGAGAGGAGTTATCGGCAACAGAAGTTAGACATAGAATAGCAAATAATGGAGACTGGAGGAAACTGGTGACTCCACAGACCACAAAGGTTATAGAATCAATAGATGGTGTTGAGCGGATCAAGACTATATTTACAAACGATACTTATAAGAATACCAACCACAAAGAAGAGCAGCATATATGAAAACTATTAGGTATCTATTTTGGAGAATGTATTTTTATAGGGTTAACCATTATTAGATTATAGTTGTTATTTCGAAATAGTACTTCAAGAGACAGAGACAATTCCAGTGGTAAGCATATGGTGATGGACTTTCATAATGAGCCATGGTTTTTGGATTTACAAAAGCTCTCAAACGATGAGCTAATGCGGATGTATAACCTAATCACAACTAACAGATATGAATTTGCAAAAAACGCCTGGTATATCCCCCTTGCTGGAGACAAGAGATGCCCTATAATGGTTGCTAAAGGCTATGAGGCTCCCAGGAGCCCCGAGAAAATGGTAGAATTCGAAGATACAGCAAAGATGCTTGAGAAAGACTACCAGAGATTCATAGATGCATGGGATTTTGGATATATAACGAAAAATGTCATTGAGAGAGCCATTCTAGTCATTCTTGAGCTAAGGAGTATTGCAATTGTTGAACACCTTCCTTAACAATTTCAGGCTATCTTCTTAGGCAATATCGGAATAACTATTAAAAAGTCCATTTTAGTTAGTATTACATGAATCAAGGTTGCATAATATAGCTTCAGTTTATTAATTTTTTGACATCTAGATGAACTACTACATAAAAAGGTCATCGTCGCTTCTAGATTATATTAACTTCCTTATGCATAATTTGTTGTTATTAGGTGTATATTAAACGATCAGCAAGATATGCTTTCCTAGTATATCAGGTAATAATTTGTATTTCCCATAATTGAGGCACATATACGATTCAATGTTTTCTATACGCTTGGCATATTGCAAAAACACCTGCGAAACGTAGCAATTGAATTCCGGGCAGTTGTTAAAAAATAAAAATAAGTTTTATGAAGTAAGCCCATTGTCGACAAATGAGAAAAAAGATGGAACCGGAGGTTATAAAGGAAAAAGTTTGGAAATATTTTCTGGTAAAGATATTACAGTAGGAGACACAATTAGCGTGAGCACCGTTGATAATAATCGGGTCGATGGGATATTAATGCCGCGGTATGAGTCTGCAGACGACGATCACATTGTTATCAAATTGAAGAGCGGTTATAATATAGGAATTGAAACTACAACCATTCAATCTATAGTCAAAATCATCCCATGTCCTGACCAAACTATTCTAGAGATGAAGTCTGCTTATTGTAACTATAGCAAAGGAGGCACAGAAACTGGAGAAGTGCTAGATAATAAACGAGAACACAGTTATGGCCTTCTCCCAAATATTGCATTGATTAGTACAGGTGGAACAATTGCTAGCAAAGTAGACTATAGAACCGGCGGCGTTCACTCGGTCCTTTCTGCATCGGATCTATACGCATCTATTCCAGAGCTGCGTAAGTATGCTTTGGTTGATCCTGAAGTGATATTAAATGAGTACAGTGAAAACCTTAAGCCAGAACACTGGACTTTGATCGCAAACAAAGTTGCCGAAAAGATAAAATCTGGAATATATAGAGGGATCATCATTTCACATGGAACTGATACCATGCATTATACAGCATCAGCTCTTAGTTTTGCGTTAACAAATCTTCCTGTGCCTGTCGTCTTGGTAGGCGCACAAAGATCATCTGATAGGCCTTCATCTGATGCAGCTCTGAATCTGATTGGCGCCACGGTATTTTGTATAAAAAGCGATTATTCCGGAGTCTTTGTTGTTATGCATGCTGGCCCATCCGACAATGTCATTGCGTGTCATGTGGGTACGCGTGTAAGGAAAAACCATACCAGCAGACGTGATGCATTCGAGTCAATAGATATGGAGCCGATAGCCCTAGTCAAAGGAGACATTGTAGAAATGCAGGTGCAACGACAGCCTCAGGTGAAGTTAAATCAAAGAAATGATACCAGTATTGATTTTTTAGTAAGGCCAGCTTTCGATAGGAGGGTCACTTTGATAAAGTTCCACCCGGGATTCGATCCTCGCTTGCTAGCAGATGTGGTTATGAGGCTAGACTATAAAGCCATAATACTAGAAGGAACGGGTCTAGGTCATATAAGCAAAGAATGCATTCCAGAGATACGAAAGATGATAGATTCTGGAATAATGGTGTTTATGACCTCTCAATGTATTTGGGGCAGGACTAGAATGACTGTATATGACACAGGCAGAGATCTGCTTAAGATCGGTGTGATACCACTATCTGATATGATGCCGGAAACTGCATTAGTGAAGGCGATGTGGGTGGTTGCCAATAGCAAAGACAGAGAGTATTCTAAGCAAATAATGCAGCAGAGCATAGCTAACGAGATATCTTCAGTTATTCCATTCACGGATAAAGGAATATATCATGATTGATACTTGGTTTTATCTTGATAAACAACAACAACAACGATATCATCCAAAAATAACGATAAGAGCTATTCTATAGCAAAATATATGCTGCTAGAGAATGATAACAGCCCTTCGTAGCGAATTGTTTCATGGCATATGGAATAATTAACAGAACTATGTTAGAGCTGAGTGTTGGAGAATATACTCAAGATCATCGATTGCAAGTTGCTTACTCCAATTGCTCGAGCTTTGCCCTCTCTTAGTAGATGAACCATTGCTTTCCGTACCTCAATAGTATTGTTACCAATCCCCTGTGCTGGCCAGTGAATTAGATAAAGGTTCACATAAGTCAAACTAAGCCGCCGCAAGCTTCACATGCTTCTAGATCAGAGTCATATCCCACTTGTCTGGTGTTTCATAGTTCGTAGTGATAAATACTTCTTCTCTTTGAATACCGCTTTCGCTTACAGCCTTTCATACGTCTGATTCATTATCATATATCTAAGCGGTACCTATGTGTCGATATCTAATATTCAACGCATACGTGACTGCACGCTGTGTTATCCTAGCAGGCTGTGAATGGTATACTCAAAGGCCAAGTATGGGAACCTCAACTCCATTATCGAGTCTGATGCAAGACTGTATAGTAAATATCATATTAATGCAATCGTTTGTTTAAGACATTTATACA
>JBKPMB010000252.1:0-6339 GCA_046731995.1 Thermoproteota archaeon
GTGCGGTTATGAGTTTATCAAATTTGGGATTGATTGCAATTTTTCTCTGTTCTCGTATGATGTTTCTATTATTTCATATGCGTGTCTGAGTATAGTTATAGCTAATTCGAAACAAACAGATACGACAACTACGACCACGACAATTATACTTTAATTATGAATACCACGAAGAGCCCAAATGAATCGAATCTCCTCCAAAGCCAAGACATGATGGAATAGTCGAGATAAGGGGTCCTTATTATAGTGCCGTTACTATCACCTATCTTCAAGATTTATTGGATATGTGGGGAGATTATATCGACGGTTTCAAGTTTGCTGGCGGTTCTCAAAGGCTCCTATCCATTGAAATACTGAAAAAGATTATTGACATCTGCCATAAGCATGATGTTTATGTTTCGACTGGAGGGTTTATAGAAAGAGTAATAGTACAAGGCTCTGGGGCAGTTGACAGGTATTTGGAAGAATGTAAATCATTAGGTTTTGACATAGTTGAAGTCTCAAGTGGTCTTGCACCAATCCCATTAAGAGATAAAGTGGAACTTGTAAAGCAGGTAAAGAAAATGGGTATGAAGTCCAAACCAGAGGTATCAATGATGTATGGTGCTGCTGCTGGGACACATATTTCTTGATATAAAACGAAGTTAAAGACACTCGACGATATCTTGGATGAAATAGATATGCATCAGAGTGCTGGTGCTGAAATTATGATGATTGAGTCTGAAGGGATCACAGAGGATCTGCCGCCAGAAGAATGGAAGATAGATATTATTAATGAGCTGAACAAAAAATTTGGCTTTAATTGCTTTATGTTTGAAGCCTCAGATCCACCTGTGTTTAAATGGTATCTTAAGCAATTTGGACCTAGCGTCAATTTGTTTATAGATCATTCCCAAATAGTTGAATTTACTGCTTGGAAGACACAATTATGGGGAGACATAGACATTTGGAAACATAAGACTCTTTCATACAAAACACTTCAGTAAACAAGTAGCTATAAACGGACTTGCGAATTTTTTATCAGTACTGCAAATAATGCCTTTGGAAATGGATCTAGAGTTCCTTGATAAACTGTTTCTTTTATACTATCTATCTTGAAGTATTTACAAAACAAGCCTCTTATCCCCTCTTGTGAAAATTTGTACGGACCTTCCTGCCTGGGTTCTTTGTCACAAGCATTTTAGGAATAATATCCCATTATCTTTCAGTGTTTGTCTTATTTTGGTGATGTATCTTTGTCTATCTGTTGGTAAGAGAACATGAAAACAGCCTGTATCAAAAATATAGTCAAATTCATCCTCTTTGAGACTGGAATTTAGAATATCGTCTACTGTGAAATTTACATTTTCCTCATTAGCATAAACATTTCTTGCTCTTTTCATTGCAGCTTCAGATATATCAGAACCTGTAACGTTAAATCCACGTTTAGCAAGCCATATAGCCTGTGTTGCTGGACCAGTACCAAGGTCGAGAAATTTGCCGTTACTAATTTTTCTGTGATCTAATTCTTCTTCTAAGGAATTTACCTCCGGTACGTCCGTGCCTCCAGTTTTATAGTATAATAACAATTATTGTACCTTGTTGCTGCAGCTCAAATCCATGAACAGATAGAAAGAACACCCAAATCTTATGCGAGTGTTGCCTATGATGCGTTATGGATAGCAGCACTAACTGAAAATAATACAAAAGATACGCATGATATTAATTACTTGAAAAATACTGACTATTATCTTGACTGTCAAGTTCTGCTGCTTTGCTTCTTCTCCACTCTAATTGTGACCTTTCAAGTTTTGTGCTCAATCTTTCAATATTCTTCTTCGTGAATTGACAAGGCTTTCAATTTCCACGCTCATGTCATCCAGCAAGTCCATAGTTATGTGTATAGAAGTTAGCTTTATGCGTTTACGAGTCTGCTGCAATTACCTTTCTAGCATCCAAACGTGAATGTGGGAATCTCCTGCTATCTACGGAGGCAACTTAGCAGCTAGGACATCAACCTTCTCTATTACAGGTGCTTCGGATAAAAGATCAGAGGCTTTCTCCTTTAGAGCTGCGGCAACTCGACCTGACAAATGTGCTTGGCGACCTGACTCATCTGGAAAGGCGTCAAATATGCCAAATGTTGATGGCCCCATACGGATTCCAAACCAGGCTGTAGTTTCGGGTTCTTCTTGGACTATTGGCAGGCCATCACGAATGAATCTTTCAACTTCTGCCTCTTTTCCTGGTTTTGCTTCCAGTCTAACTATTAATGCTACTCTAACCGTATGTCTTCCCCTCCATTCAACAAGATCTGAATTTGTAATAAGCACTGCCTATTCATAGTAGTTCAAATAGACTAAATTATTTAAGAATTGTTGCAGCACCTATCATATCTCTCTTTGACTGTATCCTTTGCTGCAGAGCTCTTGCACTTTTATCTCTTCTCCATTGTACTTGTTGATCTTGATTTTGCTGCTGTTCCATCTCTGAACTCAAATGTTCCATTTCCTGTGCAGTGGGTGTTCCATTTTCACGCTTAATAGTACAATATCGATGCTTAGCTTTATGGTTTTGCCATCTTTTCATTGTATTATATTTTCTTTTCTTTTACATCCTTCTTCTTTCTGATGCTAGTGTTTCTTCATCTGCAAAAGGAAGATCGGTATCTTTATGAAGCACTTTGTATACACCAGCAGATATTAATCCACCAATAATAGGAGCTACCCAATAAATCCAATGGTAGCTAAAGTTACCTGTGATTAGCGCGGGCCCAAAGGTGCGAGCAGGGTTCAGAGAACCACCTGATATAGAACCACCAAACATAACATTGAAACCTAATGTAAGACCTATTGCAATTCCTGCCATAGGAGCAATTTTGTAGTTCTTTGAAGTAGTTGTTGCTAATACTACATATACTAATGTAAATGTCATAACAGTCTCAAGCACAAATGCTCTAACTACGTTTCCATCTGCTGGAAGTGTAACACTTGCTGTCATAGAAGAACCAAATATTGCATATACTACTAGAGCAGCAATTACTGCACCAATTATCTGACTTATTATGTACAGAGCAGCTTCAGTAGCCTTAAGCTTGCCAGCAACAAGTAAGCCTATTGTCACTGCAGGATTTACCTGTGCACCTGAGCGATAGCCAATAGTATATACTATAGCAGCTAATGCAAATGCATGTACTAATCCTATTCCAATTACACCTAATTGTCCCGAATTATGATATACTGTAGCAGCAGAAGCAATTGCATAAACTAGTATAAATGTACCAACAATTTCTGCAATGTATTTATTTATGGAATTATTACTATTTTTATTATTCAAATCCAGTTTCAAACTTAAGGCGACAGTGCATACTCACATATATTTCTATAAAGCAGCCGGCGGTTATAGATGCCCTGCATGTGGTATGATATTTAATTCGAAATCAGATCTAGATGCGCATATCAAAGAAAACCATAATAGTACTGAAGGAATAAATACATGATATATGCCACGTTTTTTCAATCATCTTTTTCTCTAAAGCTATAAAACTTCAAAGCTAATCTAAATGCATCAAATATATCGTTATATGATGTGGCTTCTTTATCAAGTGTTGTCAACCTGGGCTGTAATTATTAAACCTGTGTTTATTTACCTAACCGGTCATCGATTGCTTAATGCCTCCTGAGATAGAGATTGCATTAGCAGAAATTACCTGGAGTGTTTTATTGTTATTATTTTTGAAGCTGTATCGCAAAGTGATATTCCAGTACTATCTATCATGGGTTAGGACGATATGATAGATTTGATACACGGAGAAGAATAATTTTGATTATTATGGATGAAAAATTGGTGTAGGATACTCACATGCCATCTTATCGGTATCCAACTTACCGCCGCGCAATAGTACCCTTGATTGCGCCCATGGCACCGCTTGTCATATTCTTTAATTTGCCGCCGGTAGCATTAGTCACATTCTTTAGTGTGCCACCAGCACTAGTTGTATTACCTTGTGCGTTTGCTACGTTGACAGTGTACAGAGCCACTGTTACGATTGCTGCCAACAGCACTACGGCTGTTATTGCGAACATTATAGGCTTGTGCATTAAACCAGACATTAAAGAAACAAATATAAAAGTTTTCTATACGAATTTCGTAGTTCTAAGATAAGGGTAGAGGTGATCCATATATTCAAAGGTACATCAATCATCTGTTCCCATTCCTTTACTTTGCAATTCTTAAAATAACTAAGAGGCATCAAACCAGCATTGTTAATTAGAATATCAACTCTTCCCCATTTTTTAACTACTGTATCAACAAATGAATCGCAATCTGATTTGCTTGTAACATCTAGTTTTCTTTGTATAAAGATTTCTTCTTCTTGCACTCTTATTTTTCCTTTATCGCTGTTTTTGACAATTTGTTTTCTCAGCTCCTGTAATCTATCTAAGCGCCTTGCTCCAACTGCAACTCTTATACCAGCTTTTGATAATGCTAGAGAAGTAGCATATCCTATACCGCTACTTGCTCCTGTGACTATTGCAACTTTACTATTATTTTTCAACGCTTTAACAATACATCCACATGATTAAATAATCAACCTATGAAGATACATGTTGTAAACCTGACTACATTGTCTTGTGGCATTTTATTAGCTACTATCTATGATTGAGATTTCTCATGGTAAATCACATTTTAATATATTATTGTGTTGAATGTGGCAGTGAACTTTTTAACAAAACAGCCACCAGAGGATTGAAAACATTGTTAAGGTCTCAAGAATGTCCTAGGTGTGGCTATACGTTACTATTTGGTACAGTTAAGAAGAAGACATAGCAAATATTGAATTGCATGTACATCTACACAGATTTCTAGATGGTTGTCAATTATACTCTTTACCTGTTTTGCGATATTTCTGATGTATTAATATAAGTCTGTTTATGTCTTCTTCTGTATCTGCCGGACTACATAACTTGGCAATTTTCAAGACATCCCTTATGTCTCTGCTACCTGTTTTCCAAACTGATGAAGCTATCTGTATTATAGCATTCCGGTGCAGTTTTTTAATTATCCTGACTGATACTGCTTCAAACTCTTCATAAGTATATTGAGGAATCTCAAAAATAGTAAATCTACTAAGCAGTGGTTTACTCAATCTCTCTGTACCATTTGATGTTGCAAATATGACCATGTTAGCCTTCACAGTTTGTGTATTTCTCACTTTAGTAGTTGTGAACTCTCCACGCTCCATCATAGTTAGTAAACCTTCTTGATGCTGTATTGGCATCTTGTCAATCTCATCAATTATGATAATTTCTTTATGCGGATTTTCTGCTATGAATTTTTGTAATCCAGCTTTTGTAGTAGCAGCTCCTTCTGTGAAATATACCTCGAACTGCATGCCCTTCTCTATCTCTAACATAAACAATGATTTTGCACAAGCTGGTGGTCCTACCAATAGTGTATGAGCTCTCTCTGGAGATTCTAATGCTCGCAGCATCATCTCCTTGATATCATCTAATCCTTCAATGTTTGAGAAAATATTGAGAGCTCTTTCTCTTACGCCTAATTTTAATTCCTGCTGAGGCTCTGAAATTATCTGGAAATTATTTTTTTTAAGAAAATTAAACATTGTATTATAATCACCATTTCGCAAGTTCTTATTCTTGGATCTTAATAAGAACTGCCATATGTTTGCCCCAATTCCAAAAGAAAAGATTTTGTTGTCAGGTACAATTCCGGTATACGTACTTTCGCCTAAATTTAGACTGTCTGAAACTCCGTCGCAAAACAATCGAGGCCTGAAATACCTTAACAGCAATTGGATTATCAATGGGGATTAGATTTGTTTTTCCCTGAAACTGAATGCATGCAGGGAAAGGTACAATAGACGAAACATTGGAGTTATTGCTAATATTTCTCGGTTTCTTCAATACTGGTCTTGTTATCAGATATATGCAAAAAGGTTCATCGGGAGGCGATACCGCATAGACTACTCCAACAGAATGAGGCTTACCTTCTGGAGTTATAGTAGTCAGGACTCAATTCTTTGTACGTAGCAACTTTTCTACATAATCAAATGGGAAAGGCGCTTCTCCACTGCTTTCAACGTCATTCATATCGTTGTTATAATGTTGAAATCATGATAACGCCTACCTGAACCTATTCAATCTCAAAGCATTAAGGACAACAGTTACTGTACTAATCGACATTGCACCTGCGGCAACTATGGGATCCAACAGTACTCCATAAAATGGATAAAGTACGCCTGCACCAACTGGTATAAGCGCTGCATTATATGCAAACGCCCAGAAAAGATTTTGTTTTATGTTTTTCATAGTACTCTTGCTTAACCTTATAGCAATCAAA
>JBKPMB010000253.1:0-8487 GCA_046731995.1 Thermoproteota archaeon
GGCTTATCCAGAAAAGAAGTGTTTACCAGAGACTGCAAAAGTAGATAAACAAAGAAAGTTCAAGGGCGCTCTTCCTACAACAATGTATCAGGCCGGCTTCTCTGAAGTATATGGACAAAATCCAGATACTGATTCTACGTCTTTGATTTCCACTTCAAACTTTTCTATCTTTTTTTCCCCAGTGTTATTCATTTATCAATTGCTTAACTGCATTCTCGAGAAATCCATTTGAACCAAATAGAGTCTGTCGTAATATGCCATTCTTATCAATTACAATAGCTGATGGAGTACCTCGTAAGCCGTACTCTTCGAAAGTCTTTGCTGAAAACTGCTTTTGTTTTAGATACTGTTGTACTTCATTATATAATGACTCTCTATCTTTTTCGCTATAAGATCTGAAATCTGGTATGTGTACTTCAATAAAGTCCATGATCTTTTCGTGACTCAAAGTTCCAAAAGCGAACAACTTATCCATTCCTACTGGAAATGGAATCTTGTAACGTAGTTTACTTCCTGGTTGCAAGAGGCCATATTGTGATAATACCTTACTTGGCTCTCCAATTACCTGTCCAGTCGCAAGCAAGAGCTTGAGGTTCTCTAAAGTGTTCTTGTCAAAGTCTTCGAAAGCTGTAGCCAGCCCTAATATCCTCAGACCACTATCATGATATTTTTTATACATATCTATTGCCTGTGGTATCCCATGTATGAACCAGCCAGGACAATTAACTTGGAATACTTCAACAAGAATCACATTTCCACTTTCCTTATCTATATTGGTAGGCCTTCCTTGTACCCAAATGTAATGTACATTTGTTGTAGTCCTACTAGTACTACCGCTACTGCTGCCGCCATCATTAGCATCGTCATTGTTCATATTAATATACCTATACTGCGGTGGATATTGTGGATGCTGCAGTTGTAGCAGCTGCTGTTCTTGGTGGCCGGACATCTTTTTTGTTGACTGCGGAGCGAACCTGATTATATTGTTGTTCACTTTAGATTATGATTTTGATTAGGCCTATGTCTAACTTTTAATATTACTTAACCTAGTTAATTAAAAGTTAGTTTAACAAAAGATTTCTCTTTGGCAAGGCCCTAAAGTATACTAAAAAGTATCGCTAGAGGATTAAAGAAAAAATATAAGTGTGCTGAAGAATTCAGATTAATGGTTAAGCCCACATTCTCTGGAACTGCCGTTATGATTATTATATCCTTAAACGTGCTAGAATTGTTTAATTCCTCAACTCATCAATGACGATAGACTCTCGTGCTACTGTTTTTTATAATGTACTATAATCTACCTTAGTTAAGTTTACAGTGTGAATGCAGAATTAGGATTACAGCCTGGACGACGACAACGAGAGCGAAAGCAGCAATTTTCATCAATACCAGTAGTAAAATTCAAAACCGCTTTTGAAGAACCTTTTAATAAGCATGAATTAAAGTCTGGAATCGAAAAAAAAGCTTCAATGTTGCAGGTTGCGCCAAGTGACAGATTAACAGTTATAGGCAATAGAAGATATACACAGATCCCTATTTTAAAACTCCGTTAACGCTTTATTGTTATCATCATCCTAAAAAATAGCGGACTTTTCCATATATCTAATATAATACTAATTGATATAGGAAATAGTACAAGACTTATATCAGTATGTAAATTTTGCAAGGTAATTTTGTGGACGTGACGTTATAAACAGACTTTTTAATAATACAATAGTAACTAGGCCTTTACAGTCTATCAGCTAGCAGATATAGTCATAAATCAATTACCAAAGATGTTAGTTATTGTGTCTTTATCATATAAACCTCGTGAATATTATTATCATCATCGTGATAAACTATTCATGTTGTATAGTAAAACCATATTTCCAATGTTTGATAAGTGTATTGAAATTATGAACGGTAAATGTAATGAAAAAAATAAAATGATTGATATTAAGACAATGAACAGCAACAGTAACAACCATAACAGAGGATCAACAACTTCCATAATGCAAATTGCTTTCAATTACCAAAAGAGATCTGACGACATTTTCTGCTCCTACAAAATCAATTGTCAGGTAAGGTGTAGGACTGTCATGTCCATCTGGGTACAATTGTAATAATTGATGCTGTGCATAAACATTATGATATACGGGTGTTCTGAATGCAAACAATATCATCATCATCAGCTTTCTTTTCATTAAAGCAGCAGAAAAAACAGGATGATTCTCAGATCGACTCTATCATCGATAATAAATCTCTTAGCATCGCTGAGAAATTAATAAACATAAGGAAGAATGTCGAATGTATAAATAAAAATTCCAATACGCTAAGCATGGCTGGAGATATTGCTATTGTAAATGTGGATCTTGCGATGGCTCAAGATAGTACTGCTCCTTTGGCAATACGCTCGTTTAATGAAATGGATATCGAAAAAATATACGATCCCTCAAAGGTCTTGTTGGTTATCGATCACACATTTCCAGCTGCAGACGAAAAAGTAGCAAATTTACACAAGTTGATGAGAGACTTTGCTTTAAAACATAGCTGTATGCTCGTCGAAGGTTCAATATCCCATCAATATATTATGGAATACCTTGCTGCTCCAGGAATGGTGATATTGGGAGCTGACTCGCATACATGCCAGGCAGGATGTATGGGTGCTTTTGCCACTGGAATTGGAAGTACAGAAATTGCAGCAGCATGGGCTACAGGTCAGTTATGGTTAAGAGTGCCTGAAACAATCAAAATTAAGCTGTCAGGTAATTTAAATAGAGGTGTATTTGCACGTGATCTAATTTTAAATTATATTGGAGAAGTAGGCGAGGATGGAGCAAACTATAAGTCATTAGAATGGAAGTTTGCAAATGATAATGTCAAGAAACAATTTAGCATGGATTCTAGAGCTTGTATTAGCAATGCGTCAATGGAATGTGGCTCCAAGATCTCTATATTCCCAGTTGACGAGATTACAAGAAAATATGTAGACGATAATCCTAGAGCTAATTACGATAGTAATAATATGCAAACGGAAATTGACATCCAAGCAGGAGATTCTGCACAGTATAAAGATGAACTTGAAATACAATTAGACAAGATAGAACCTCAGGTTAGCGGCCCAGACAATGTTGACAAGGTACATTCAGTTGACGAGATAGCAAATTTGCAAATTGATCAGGCCTTTATAGGTTCATCTACTAATGGAAGGATAGAAGATCTTGAAGTGGCCGCTCACATATTAAAAGGCAGAAAGGTTCATAAAAATACACGGTGTGTTGTCACTCCTGCATCTGTCAAAGTATATGAAGAGGCTATTAAACGTGGCTACATAGAGATTTATCTCGAATCAGGGGCAGTTTTTACCAACGCTACTTGTGGAGCCTGCGTTGGAACACATCTCGGTGCTTTAGGTGAAAATGAAATATGTGTATCTTCTTCCTCAAGGAATTTCGTTGGGAGAATGGGTGCGCTTTCCTCAAAAGTGTATTTGGCATCACCTGCAACAGTGGCAGCCTCTGCAATAGAGGGTAGAATAGCTGATCCAAAGAGGTACTTTCAATCATCATGAGCTGGGAGGAGGAGCAGAAGCGCCAGCCTACGCCAATTAGAATTACCAAGGGAAAGGCTTGGATATTTGGAGATAATATCAATACAGATATTATTATACCCTTTAAGTTCAAAAGTAGGACCAATGATCCGTACGAAATGGCAAAATATGCGATGTATGGATATGATCCAGATTTTCATAAGAAAATATCAAATGGAGATGTAATTGTGGCAGGTAAGAACTTTGGTGGTGGGTCCAGTAGAGAGCAGGCCCCGGTGGCATTGAAATACGCGGGTATCTCCTCAGTTATAGCTCAGAGCTTTGCACGCATATTCTATAGAAATTCCTTCACTATTGGTTTACCAGCACTTGAAATACCTGAAATAGAGGGGAATGTGGATCAAGGAGATGAACTTAGCATAGATATATCAAAATTCACTGTACAGAATCTAAAAAGTGGAAAGACTTTCCAAGCCAAAACAGTTCCAAAATTTATGCAACAGATGCTAGTAGAGGGTGGACTAGTACAATATTATAAGAAGTATAGAAAATTCCCATGGGCCTAACGTTAACTGTTGTAATTGCTTACCTGAATATGCCGATTTTGTCAATAAGACTTGTTCCAGCAAACGACCTTAACGGTATTAGCAGTAGCCTCATCTTTAATAATACTGCTCTAGTGCCTATCGATCCTTTTTTTGATCATGATGTCTTCAATCATGAGGTAGTGAAATGGTACAGCAGTTCAAAATGATTGGTATGACTAAACAAGTATGTATAGACTGGAAGTATGCATAGAACATATTTCCAATTGGTTTAGGATGTTTATCGATATGCATAACTGAAGTATTATCTATTCCTCTGTTAAATGAACACAGCCGTTTAGAGACACAGCATTTAGAAATTGCATACATCTATGACCAGCCTATTTAGTAGAGACACAGGTCCAATATCACTTAAATATCAAACAGGATACTTGGAAAGTAATAATTAATTTCTTCAATTAGAACTGCTTAAAAACCAATAAAATCTCTATAGTTTATGGCGACACCAAAGCAAGTCTTAATCTTGGGAGGAGGTTTCGGAGGATTAACGTCTGCCAACTTGATACGAAAAAGTCTTTCGCAGGAAGAATGTCAAATTACTGTGGTTGATAAAAACCAGCATTTTATGATGGGACTTGTGAATTTGTGGATATTGAGTGGAAGCAGAAGGTTGGAGGATACTCAGACTGCTTTGAATAAGCTACGGGATAAACGAATTAAATTTTTGAACGATGAAGTAACAAGCATCGATGCCTCTGAAAATAGCGTTACTACTAAGACCAACCATGATAAACTGAAATATGATTACTTGGTAATAGCATTAGGTGCAGAAGCTGCACCAGAACTAATCGATGGCTTTGAAGATAATGATGAAAGTTGTTTTAATGTATATGATGCCAAGCAAGTCCCACGTCTACGAGAAAAAATACTCTCTCTGAAAAGTGGGCGTGTAGTAGTTTGTATAGCAGATATGCCATATAAATGCCCACCAGCACCTTATGAAGTGTCATTATTAATTAATGATATCTTAGTTAAAAATGGAACAAGAGATTCCATTGATTTGAACATGTATGTGCCAACACCAATTGCATTACCTGTAGCTGGACCAACCATGAGCCAGGATGTTGTCAACTTGCTTAGTAATAATCACATCAATTTCCATCCTTTGTATAAACTCAAAAAAGTAGTAGATGAAAAAACAATAGAATTTGAAAATGGCAGTAAGACAAGCTATGATGTGTTAGTAGTGATTCCTCCTCATCAAGTTCCTCAAGTTATCAAAAATTCTGAGCTGTTAGGAGATCAACATTGGATCTATGTTGATAGATTCACTCTTAAAACAAAATACAAAAATATCTTTGCAATAGGAGACGTAACGGAGATTATACTTGACAAAACCACGACCATACCCAAAGCCGGAATATTTGCAGAAGGTGAAGCAAAGGTAGTTGGTCAGCAAATCATTAACGAAATCAAAAGAAACAATGGTGATAAAGAACACACTAAGTTTGATGGAAGAGGGTTTTGCTTTATGGAAATAGGAGATAAGAAAGCAGGATACATCGATGCTGATTTCTATAATGAAGCAGGTCCTACTACTAGGCTTGATCCACCGTCAGATGAGTTCTATCAAAAGAAAATCGATTTTGAAAGAACCAGATTAAATGAATGGTTGATACAAATTTCGTAGGCCCAAGAAAGTTGCGCATGTCACAATAAAGTGAATACTAACTCCAAGTTTAAGCTTAGTGACAGTTATGATTATCAGTAATAAGACATTTCTATTCGTATTGCCTTATTGTTAAGTCATCTTTTAAGTCTCAAAGGTGTTACTGCTTCTAAGTAACTATACGAGTTAGCCATTGATCACTATACTGTCTGTGATGAGTAATAACTAATCAAAGTGAATGCAAATAGTAAATCTAATACCATCGCTTGCTTGAGAGAACCTTTTTTATAGTATTATATTGAGATAATGGTTACATGTTCTACGATGTTCCACAGGAGGAACATCTAGAGAAGAATGCTTGGTGGATAAACGAGCTAGAATCTCTGGGTGTAGACACAAAAAGTAATGCTAATGAGTCAAATAATAAGCAAGATAATAGCGACTTAGCAGAGGCTATTAAACAGACGTTTATGGAAGAGTATAAGCAAGCAACTTATGATCAATGATATTCGTTACTCGTACTACATCTATAAAACTTGATAAGGAAAAAGCTAGAGTAAGAAGAAATTGTGTTCAATAGTTGGGTAGGATCTCCTTTCGTAGCCGGTTTAGAAATAATTCCATAAATTCTGTGCGCTCTTCTGCTATCTTTTTTGCTGCTTTTGTGTGCATGCAATTCTTTAATATCATCAATTTCTTTTTAATATGGTCTAGCGTCCATTGTGTATCATCTAATTGTCTTTCTGATTTGCAAAATGGATCGAGTGGATTATAAAGAGATCTATTTTCGCTTCCACCAACACTAAAAGTTCTGGCTAATCCTATTGCACCTATTGCATCTAGCCTGTCTGCATCCTGTAAAATTTTCGCCTCTAACGTAGAGGGAGCTAATTTCTTCGAATAACTATGTGTTCTTATAGCATCTGCAACCTTTTCGATTTTTTCTATTGGGTAATTCTTGTACTCGATTAATATTTTCTTGGCAACTTCAGCGCTCTCATCTGCTGAATTTCTTGTTTTGGTACTTCCTTTTGGATAAACCACCAAATCGTGTAACAGAGCGGCAGCAAGAACTACATCTAAATCAACTGATTTTTCTTGTTTACTTATCATTTCAGCATTTTTGTATACTCTCAGTATATGTTGGAAATCATGAGCAGGAGATTGATTATGCAAAAGCAATTGTACTGTTCTCATTATTTGTTCTAAATTAATCATCATCGTATTCATTGTTATAGGGAGGATTAATTGTCATTTCAGGCATATAAAACAAAGCTATTGTTATCAAGCATCAATCGATACAGCTAGTGCACAGCTATGAGAAGAACTTGATCTCTATAACACTGTTATCAAAGGGGATAATAAAATTTATAAACCATCTAGAGATCGTAGAGTTATAGATGTTGATATTCAAAGTAAAAGTATGCCGCCCCAAACTTCTCATCTGAGAGTATTTATAAGCAACTTTTCAGCAGCAAGTAGACCACAGCGATGAACATTCTCAAAATCACCATAAGGAAATTTATAATGTCCCTTGTCGTTTTCATCTTCATCATCTTCTATCCCTAAATACCATTTGCCATACTCAGGAATACCATTTTTCTCTATGAACTTGTTTTCTTTTTCAGCAGATAATTGGTGCTCACTCCATTGTCTTTTTCGTCTTGAATACATTTTCCCTTCCATATTAAATTTTTAGCATGTTCAAAACTCTTTTGTTTAGCTTTGTTGCCATGATCTATTCTTCTCATCTCCTCGAAAAATACGTTGCCCGTGAACTGCTAAAAATTAACTCCTTGCCGACGATCGCTACGTTGCCTCTGCAAGCACAAACTGAAGCATTTTTGTTCTCTTAAAGAATGCCATAATATCTAAACTATAATATTAGAAGTCTAAGTTATGGTGGGACATTGGACTTTTCTTATCTGGTAGATACATTTGAAAAAATGGAGGAAACAACTAGCAGACTCATGCTTACAGATCACCTTGTTTCTCTTCTAAAAGAAACACCTTCCAACGTCATTGATAAAGTTGTATACTTGATCCAAGGAAAGCTCTATCCAGACTATGAAGGAATAGAGCTCGGTTTAGCAGAAAAAATGGTTGTACGTGCAATATCACAATCTATTGTTGGCTTGGATATAGGCTCGTTGTATAAAATCTATAGAGAAACCGGGGATCTAGGCGATACTGCTAGTAAAATCATAAAAACAAAAAAGAACAAAAACCAAGTATCTCTTTTTCCGTCGGAGAAGATGACAGTGGAACGTGTGTACTCGACTTTAGACAAAATAGCACGGACCGCGGGACCAGGTTCCCAGGAATTAAAAATAAGACTTGTAAGCAGTCTTCTTAATGATTCAACAGCTAGAGAGGCTCGTTTTGTATTAAAGTTGATCATGGGTAAGCTTCGCCTCGGTATAGCCGATTATACAGTCATGGATGCGTTGGCTATTGCCTTTACCGGTGATAAATCAAATAGATCGATTTTGGAAAATGCCTACAATGTTTCTAGCGATCTAGGAAACATCGCAAAAATATTAGCCACAAATGGCATTGATTCGGTTAAATCGCTTCAAATTACTTTATACAAACCTGTTAGGCCAATGCTTGCTGAGAGAGTGGGAACTGCAGAGGAGGCTCTTGCGAGAATGAATGGGATGGCAGCTGCAGAATACAAGCTAGATGGAGAAAGAATTCAGATACACAAAGGAAAAGAAAGAATAGAACTTTTTTCAAGGCGA
>JBKPMB010000254.1:0-3427 GCA_046731995.1 Thermoproteota archaeon
AAAATTACAATAGACGAAGATGTTTACGATATGTTGCATCCAGAAATTAAAAGCAAGTTCACAGAAATTAAATACGATATTGATAAATGGAAATATATTGATAAGCATACAGGCAGACTTTACAAACTTTATACATTACGAGAGTAGTATACTGTAGTTTCTTAAGACGCTATTTTTATGAAGATAGATTTACCTACTAATGCTCCCGTATATTGATTTGAATCCTCGTATATAATGGGCCCAAGCAGATACGGACCCTTGTATTAGCAGAGTCATTATTCATTGTATAAAATATTGTCAGCTATCTTCTGATCCAAACTATATACAGACCAACATTGATATAGATCAGGCAGATACACACAGACTCTGTTAATATCTTTTCCAGATCGGCTTAATCTTCTCTTCTAAAATCAGCATGCCAACTACGTAAAGGAGAAGCATTGGTCCTGCTATGAACCACATTGTGACTCCACTGCCGTCAGGAGTAATAAATGCACCGAAGATAGTTATGATCATTATGGCATACATTAAATTATGCCTCCAGAAGTCGCGTCCAACTAATCCAGATATTGTGGTAGCCCACATAATTATCGGAAGTTGATATGAGAATCCAAATATAATCAGGAATTGTATTACAAATGGAACAAACTGCGCTATATCAAAAAATGTACTAACACCAAGTGATTGCCCATATTTGTATAAAAAGTTAAGTATGTAAGGTATAGCAACAAAATAAGAGCTTAGACAACCTGTTGCGAACAGTATAATGGCGAATGCTGTAAACTTTTTTACATTTGTCTTCTCATGCTGATATAGGCCAGGACCTATAAATGCAGCCAATTCCCTAACTATAATTGGCATGGTTATGATTATTCCTAACAGAACTGAGACATATATCTGCGTAACAAAAGCTCCTTGTGGTGTAAGTTGTACAAGATTAACGCTATGGGGAAGCAGATTATTCCTCATTGTCAGAACTGTTTGAATTGCAATATTGTGAAATGTGTCCGGATATGGAAGGAGAATTGTGTAACCGTCGATATTGAAGCTGCCTATACCAAATGTCACGCAGAAAACTGTAGCTGCTCCTATGGCTATAGATACCCTGATCAACCTTAGCCTAAGATCCCGCATGTAATCAACAAATGACTTTTCTCTATACACTACACTTCATATTTTATTTTGACATTGATGATTTAGCCAAGTTGACTACAGGCTAGACATTGATGACTGGGTAGCCAATTGCTCCATTTGGAAAAGGATCTGCTATTTCAGACGTTTGGACCTTTCCAGTCTTGTCAGTAGCTCTGGCAATGATTTTATAATGATTATTAGCTTTGCCAGCCGTATTATTTACTTCCACTGTCCATAGAACCCAAGTATAAGGTGACAGTGCATCTTTGAGATGTGCATCTTTCCAAGTAGCACCACCATCTATGCTTACCTCCACTTTTGCTATTCCTCTGTCTCCTGCAAAGGCCATGCCTGCAATTGGTACCATTTCAGATGAAGATGCAGAAGAAGAATGTGCAATAGCACTCGAAGCAGCTATATTGCTAAATCTCTTTCCAACAGCAGCATTGCCAGGAATAACTATGAATGAATGAGTATTATATTTCGCATTATTGGCCCATCCTTTCCTCTGCCAATAACCTTCATAAATGCCATCAACCAACTCTATCTCGGTTATCCACTTTGGATTCATCATTCCATACAAGCCAGGAACTATAGCCCTGACAGGATAGCCGTGTTCAGCAGTCAAAGATGCTCCATTCATATCATAAGCTAATATAGCACCTTCTGCTAGTCCTCTTTCTACAGGTATGCCAACGTCATAGCCATCATAACATCTAAAAACAATATATTTTGCACGCGGCATGACTTGTGCCTTGTCAAGTATGTCCTTTAGGCGCACACCTTTCCACACAGCGGTGCTTATCAAATCGCCATCTAACTTGTTGCTTACACATTCAAGTGTTGCGAATTCTTCTATCGAAGACATATTTCTCAGTTCCATGTACTTCATTTCCAGAGGCTTTGCTACTAGTCCCTTCACAGTTAGCTTCCATGTACTTGCCATTACTACAGGCACTATGGGGTTTTTATCTATTCTATAGAAGAGTTCGGTTGGTGTTATCTCTGAGGCAAGAAGAGGTGCAAGTCTAGGATTTTCAAAACCTGCAGGTTTGGATTCTGCTGATCTCCTCCTGAATTGCGAGAGTAATGATGAAGCAGATTGTTGTACCTCTTGTCTAGGCGATATAAGACTACCTAATCCAAAGTACAGAATAGGTAAAGCAACTGCTGATGCAATACCTGCACGAAGGAGTTGTCTTTTTTTATAATCAATCCCTGTTTGTTCATCAGTTGTGCTGCCATGAGCAGCAGTACTACTACTACTAGCAGGCTTCTTTCTAGAAGATAGGGTTGGTCGTTGAGCTGATGGCAGCATCCTTGCGTAGAAGAAAGAACATAGGACAAAGCCAAAAGCGATATTCGGTAAAATAAGATAAATGCTCAACATACCAATCGAGCTAAGTTTTGTCTGAATATCAGTTTCAGCCAAAGCAAAAAGTATCGCACCTACAAAGATCAGAATAACATATGCTAATGCTGAGGACTGTATTGCATTTCCAATATATCCTTTCGAGTGTAGCCTGCTATACAATCTACTACCAAGTGACAATAAACTAATCAAGCCATATAGTATGATATTGATAACAACGGCACCAATTAATGCAGAATATTTGGCAAGTGGACCCAGCGTCTCTACAGCCCGGGATTCGACTTGTCCTGGGGTAAGAGAGAATAAGGTTTGAGATGCAATTTCAGGAATAAATAATCCACCTGCAAATAATCTTATAAGTAATGAAACTGCTACAGCTATTGCTCCAGCAGCAAGTCCACCAAGGAATAACTTTTTTTTAGTGGAAGCAGGGCCAGATTTTTCGCTCACACAATTCGGTTGATCAAGGAAGATTTAAGGTTTTTTCCAAATCGGGTTGTTTGCCATCTTCTAGATAATCTAATGAACTACGACAGTTTAATTGCTACCACTCAGTTAGTACCTGTAAGTTTCATAATATTTTCTAATTTAGATAACTATTATCTAAAAGGGTTTAATACTGTAGTGAATAAGCAACATAAGTAAATAATTAATTATGGGTGCAATATCATCGATTGGAACAATAATCGTAGGAATAATAGTTCTTGTTATAATAATTGTGGTTATAGTTTTTTTGATAAAGTTACTTGCTCCACTTTTTGTTGGTCTGATAATATTAGTCATAGTTATTGGAGCAGGAATTTGGATTTACGGCAGACTAAAGGCTAAATAGCAACCCAGCGGATATGATACAGCTAATACTGCGCCAGCTACCATTGTGGCTTTTAAGGAGAAATGAATCTGATGTAATCAATTGTTATA
>JBKPMB010000255.1:0-8056 GCA_046731995.1 Thermoproteota archaeon
TTCCAATAGCTGGTGGCATATTAGTACCTTTTATGGGTATTGAAATATTTGGATGGCTTCCTATGCTTGCAGGTTTAGCAATGGCAATGAGTTCTGTAACAGTAGTTGGAAATTCCATACTGCTTGGAAGATATAAACCCAGGTTTGCAAAGAAAAAATCAAAAAGAGAAGAACTCTATAACGACGAGGATCTCAAAAAGGCATATTCCCTGCAAACTGCTGCTAGATAATCATCAAGTCAACTAGGTACAACATAGATGCACGAATGAATTTATTGTGATTTTTTTAACTACACTATTGTCATCGAGTCTCTGTTCTAACAAACTTGTAGCCAGATTTTTCTAGCCTATCTTTTATTTCCTCTTTGGTTATAAGTGTTGGATCAAATTCAACTATAACGCTATCTGTCATATAATCAATGTCAATTTTCTTAATTGCTTGCTCGTTCCTCAGTTGCTTTTCCACAATTGGTTTGCATTATGTACAATACATCCCTATTACCTTGAATAATGCTTTTTGGTTCTTCATTGTTCCGTTCATTCAACATATGAGCCGCTAATACAATCCTCCGATCTTTTAAAGTCAGGTATTTTGCAGATAGTTAAAGACAGAAGGTTTATTCATTACAGGAATAAGATAAACAATATCTTATGAGAATGGGTAATAAAAGAAAATCTAAAAGACTATCTCATACACACAAAAAATCATCTCACCAACATCGCGATGTTCTGGCTTATGTGAATAAGCAATTGAAGGCAGGTCGCCCTGTTGCCATGGGTCATGCAGTACATCGTGGTATGCCATTTGAATCAGTGCGTGACATCGAATACAATGGTCATCATATAATTATTCGTACTCAGTACCAGATCAAAGTAGATGGCAAATCTCTCAGTGGTCATATATATGTAGATAATACTGGTCGTGTTTCTACACATGCGCTGCCCAACTATTCCTTTACTTCAACTGTAGACTTGGTCAAGAAGTTAATTGATGCCTTTCCAGCCAATTTTGCGAAGGCATCAAAAAAGATATCAACATAACAAGGGGGATGAAAACATAATGGTAGTTACAAGATATAATATAGTCACTAATACTGATGCTAGAGATAAATACATTCAAGGAGTCAAGTCCTTAAAAAATGATTTTCTGAGGCAAGATTGGCCTAACACCTATGACATATTTGTCATCTGGCATTATAACGCTATGATGACCCTCACACCGCCCAATTCTACGAGTGGCCGGAATGCAGCTCATTCTGGTCCTTCCTTCCTTCCTTGGCACCGTTGGATGCTCATTTTGTTGGAACATCATCTTCAGCGTGTCTTAAACGATACCAATTTTGGGCTTCCTTACTGGGATTGGGCAGCTGATGGTGAGTTGCCCGCTGAGCAACAAATAACAGCAGACATATGGAGAGAAGACTGTCTGGGAGGCTCGGGTTCTCCGGTTACAACTGGACCTTTCGCCGAGGGCTCTTGGCAGGTGAACATTGAAGAAGGATTTGCTCCAGGCTCATTTTCACCCACCCTGATTTCTACAAATAGGGGGTTACAACGTTCGCTTGGCACTGATACAAATACTCTACCAAGTAGAGCTGAGGTAAGAGCTGCAGTACATCGAAATGAACCTAATGTTATATATGATGCTGCACCTTGGAACCGAAATTCTGCAGGATTTCGTAATGAGTTAGAAGGTTGGCTTAATGGACCAATTATGCATAATCGTGTACATGTCTGGGTAGGAGGAGACATGGCTCCCTCAACTTCTCCCAATGATCCTGTGTTTTATCTAAACCACTGTAATGTAGACCGCATTTGGTCAGGATGGCAGCAGATACATAATAATCCTATTTACGTTCCAGGTCCAAACTCTACAACGAGACTCCGTGGTCATCGTCTTAACGATTTATTGCTCAATGTAACTTCCAGTGATCTATTTGATCCGATTTACCATGGCAGTGTTAGACCAGCTGATTTGCTTGATGTATCCGGTCGGTACTTATATGATACTTTTAATGACCTAATGTAGGCACATATAGGTAACTGTATATGCCATTTTGGCTTGGACTAATAGATATCATTCTATCCGTTATTCCTGAATGGATAGAATGCAGTGTTGCTAGAAAGGTATCTGAAGCAGCAGAATGTCCTGTCTTGATAGTCCCACTAGTCTAATGATTTACTGATATCCATTCTTCAGAATATCGAACATTCCCATCCAACCAAGGTCTGTAAATCCGTTGATGTGAGCATTGAACATAAACATCCCTGGTTTATCATATGTAAATTCAACTATTCCTCTATTTTCCTGTCCTAGTTCAACGATATCCGTCTTGTAGGAAGGATTCAACCCAATTCCAGCAGGATAATAATCAACATATTCCCATGCAAATGAAAACTGTTTAAGGGCTCGAATTCTAACATATTTACCAAGTAAATTCTATAAAGCTGGCCTGTAACTAGCTGTATTGGATGATCTCCGTATATGAGTTATGGACAAAACAATAAAAAGAATAACTCTGACCATTGTCGTCACAATAGTGTCCCTCTCAGTTGTATTTCTAGGAGCTAGCCTTGCTACAGGATTGTCATCATACTATTATTACTTTACTGGAGATATACACAAACAAGTTGCATGTCTAGGTAAAGTACTCGAATTTGCTCAAAAAGGCATAATACGTGATATAGGTGGCTTTAATGGAGGGATGTCTGAGTGTTTGCAAATAAAGTGGTCTGGTTCAATCTACAAATAGTGGATTAATAGATTTTTGCACAATTATTAATCCTAGCAATCCTAGTGCCGCTACAATAGCAATTCGTACTAATGGCATCTAGTAATTAACTGCAAACTTGAAAGGATTTACATTAAAATAATACGCATAAAAATCTGCTAATACAACAATTATCTTGTATCATTCTGATAATAACAAGACATAAAGCTGCTATGTCTATGGCTGCCTTGTTTTGTGTTATTATCTATGCATAAACTATACCCAAATTCCAAAGATGAGAACAAGCAGCTGTCCTATTTACTCAATTATTGTCCCATGACTTGTTAAAATTCTCAAGAACTTTAGTATCTCTGACTTATGAAGTTCGGGATCGGAAAATTTGCAGTGATGCTCTATACTTTCTAAGTATATGTTTTCTATATCAGGATCTAACTTGCAATAATAAAATGGCACTTTGTATTTGTTATGCATGCCAATGATAGGATAACAGGGACTTTGTTCCAGAGGAAGTTTTGGTAGGGGCTTCCAAGGGTTTTCAGAAGTAATAGCAGGATCATCAAAAAAGAATTCGTCGATTGAAATCAAAAGAAATCAAAATAAAATAAGGTTATAATGTTGCAGCAGTGTTAGCAGTAACAACAGGCGTGAAATGATATTTTGTTTTCATACCAGATCCTACTCTTTCAACCTTTAGTATATGATGTCCTTGCTTTAGGAGGTAGTCAATTTCTACAAACCATGTCTTACCCGTCCCAGGGTTTAGGACCATCTGCTTTGTTATTCAAATCTATTACATTATACTCATATCTTAGCGTCTCTGCTACTCCATCGCCGTCAAAATCCTTCATCACCGGTCCAAAGTCCGGCAGAAATTCCAAGACTGTTTTTTCTCCAGGTTGCATACTAAACCATTGTTTTTGTTTTCTTCTCTGATCTTCATTTCTCTTTAGGTTCTCCAACCATGGATTATTGTCGTTATGATTTTGGTTGTTGTCTTTGTTGTTGTTGGTATTGTTTGAATTAGGTGTCGACAAATCTTTTTACCACTTGTATGATACGTAGTTTTGTATATAAAGTTATTCTTTAGAATGATTTTGAATATCTTTATATACAGGATACATCTATATTCAATGGAATGAATATAACTTCTCTTACAACAGCACAAATAGTAGAAGACATCATGACAGAACTAAAGTTTGTAGGCAAAGTAAGTAGTATGGGAAAAAGGAAAATTGTGTATATCCCAGAGGAATACCATAAAACTGCTGAGAAACTACAGGGTAAAGGTAAGCAGGTTCGTGTAAGGATAGACGACGAGATAAGCTATGACTAATGGAGACGGCTTGGTGAATAAAAATGAGTGATTTAGCATATCAAAGGTTTATGGCTAGTTACATGCTAACTTATGAAGAACAGTCACCGCAGAATAAACAAGAGATTATTGATTATACTGAAGATGTACTGCAGGCTAAAGGCATTGAATGTGATAAACGTATAGCGGAATTATCCGAGGAGCAGGTAAAGGAAATCCTCGAGGAAGTAAGAAAGCTGCGTGAGAAAGGAAAGAAAAATAGGAAGAAACGAGAACAAGATCAAGAGCAGCAAGAAGATACTACGGCAGAAAAACAAGAAGAAGAGGAGGAAATTGCTGTAAGCAGTAGTAGCAGTTAATGTCTGTCCCATAATTGCTCTTTTATCAGAACTTCACCCAGAGATATGGTCCTTGAATCTTTCCACCTACCACCAGACGGATTAGCAGTTGTAATAAAACTGGTATGTGCAGTTATTCTCTGTTTAATTCCCATTTTGTTGAAGTCAAAGTATCCGTTTTGCATTAAACCCAAGAATTGATCTTGTGATTCAAAGTCAAATAACTGAAATTCGTCTATACCGCAAATTGAATCATGTGCAAGTGTTGCGGCACCAGCTCGCAATATTGCACCGCCAACACCACCTTCTCGCTCTGCAATTGCTACAGAACCTTTACCTGTAGAGTGTTGTGCAGATATTAATTGACTTCCACGTCTTAGATTTACAGCATCTTCCATTAAGGTAGGTTTGCCAGTCCCCTTGTCACCGGCTAGGATCGTGTTTATCCAGTATCGATCACTATAGTAATTTTCCTTTTGATGAACAGGTGCAGCGCCAGCTGCAGTTAACAATATTGCCTGCTTTGCAATGCCGGTTTTATCATAAATTCTTGGACATACAAGATTAGTTAAGACCGAAATTAAATCAGCACCTTTTGGTTTTGACTTCTTTGTATTAGATGATGCAAAGTCTCTTGATTATCTCAATATCAGTTGCAGTTAATTCGAGGTCTCGTTGACGTTTAGTGTATTTCATTCGTTTAGCATAAAGTACAGGTTGTGCTCTACCGCTATCACCAGCAGTGCGAATATTACCACTACCATGACCAAATCTGGATGACAGCAATCCAGATGCTAAAACATACAAATCGCCAACAATCTCAACTTCCTCACCAAGTCCAACACTCAAAGTGTGTTTGCTGTAGCGTTCTCTATTTTCGTCTTTATCATCATCATTATGCTGTCTGATGATGACGATGTCATTTCAGGTTCTATGCAGCTCTTTTTCATTTTACCTGTAGGTAACGAGATTCATTATATAAGTTAGTATTAGATATGTGCTTATATTTGCATAATATGCACAGCGTGCCATTTTGATATTGTGTCTCTTAATACCACTTTTTGTATTAGGGATGTTCAAGAGCGAAAATTTATTGCTACCGACCTCCTTATCTCGTAGAAAGACAGTTGAACTCAGAAATGATTAGCGTTATTGCCAGTAGGTATCACGGGGAATTCATTCATTGACTTATGTATCATTACGATGAAAACTAACATAGCCACTACTACTAGCCAACCGGATAAACTAAAGATATGTGTCAAGATGCCTGCTGAAGAGCTATTTGCATACCCGTCAAGCGGAGAAGAATAGACATAGAATGGTTTTGTTATAATGAAATCTGCAACTGCACGAATACTCAATGATACAATGATCAAAAGCAAAGGGATTTTCCTTAAACTAGTAAAATGAATTACTTTTCCAATTATAGGTGGAAGCATAAGTGGCAAATATAGTGCTATAGTAAGTCCGATGAACCCAATGGCAATATTGTGGATTGCAAGATCATAAAAAACAAAGTATTGATTAAATATGCCAGAAACAAAGGCCATTGAGATGCCTATTAACAGAAACAAAAAGGATATTCTAACATGAATAACGATAAAACTATAACGCACTTTCTTTTCTCCCTTGATAAGGCGTAGAATCTCACTGTTGTCAAATCCTCCAAATGCATAGATCGAACTGGCAAAGGTCAGTGCAGAAGCAAATAAGGTAGTGTTGAAAATTATCGAAAGTGGTAATGCTTTGTCTCTGAATATAAGATGTACAAGCCCTGAAACCATACAAATAGAAATGCAAACCAAACACAATATAGCAGAAGTTTTCTTTGGTCTAATGAAACCAAGGAAAGATGGTAGTGTCTTGTACTCAATTCCAAAGATCATTAATACTGGAAAGAGTAGCCATAATTGAATAGTAATGAGTGAGTTAGTAAAAAGGTATCTATATCCTAACAGATCAATTAAATTAACAGTCATCAAAGCAACTAGACAAAGAAAAATAAAATAGTCCGATAATCCTAAAAGCTTTGGTCTAACTCTCAATGTCCATAAGATAATTATCGTAAAGATAGATATTCCAAAAATCCTTGAAACCATGACCAACATTGACAAATTTTTGCTGCTTTCAGTAGTCTGTATCGATTGCAACACTAGCGATGCAATTATTATAATAAAAGAGGCATACGCAAGCTTTACAGATGCGAGCTGTATGTTTCGGAACCTTGGAACTATCATATACCCTATTCCCATTATTAGCAGTGTTAGAAAACCATCCATCTGCAGCATCTTGTGAAGTTCAGATATACCTTGGAGCCACCTAGGTAAAGCAGCATTGCCAAATATAGCCATCATCCAAATCGACCCAACAGAGGACCCCAGGAAGAGAAGGATTACAGCTGCAATTATGAACGGTTTACTTACAGCGCTGGAATTGATAATATTTGCCAAACACTGATCGTCTTGTGAATTTTTGTTTTGGGGCTAATTTTATCTTTACAACATAAGTTAAACTGCAAATAAATTAGACATTGTATGTTACCTCTGTCAGCACTTACCCCATTACATCATAAATGTATATATTCATGTATTTATATTGACGATAGAACACAAATACAAATACTACTAAAATTTATCTTAATAGCGTGAAGCTGTCAGAGTTTTATTACTCCTACTGCTGTCTCCACTCCTCTTATTTAGTATTGCAACCATACTAGTACATATTAATAAAGCTTGCAAGATATAGCCCCCAATAATCAAAACAATCGTATTAGCTGGCTCGCAAAGGTCATCATCCTATGAATATGAGCAGATGTAATAGAATTGCCGATAATTATTAAGCTTGCAAGCGCAATAAGAATGTAAAGTGACCTAACATATACTTTCAAAATGAATATAGCTAGTACAACTAATACTATCTCAAGCAAGATTGCCACGGGAATAAACCTTGGATCACCAAATGGAATTCCTACTACGCCTACTAATACTATAGAGATTATGACACAAAACTAAAGACTCTGACTTGATTAACAGTATTGACTATTCTATATGCACAATATATTTATTTTAATTCTTCAAGAATAAAATTATCAGGCAAAGTTTCAAGTTCAAATATCAAATCCCAAACTGATTGTTGTCTATTTTCAGGCTCAAGATCAACCATTTTCAAGATACAACGGTCAAGATTTTTAGAAATTGTATGATGATATTTCGAAGGTGGTTCGATTATAGGTCTATTCATGTTATCATCATATGAAGGAGGCCTCACACGTGTCATCATTTCATAGAACATTATTCCTAGAGAATATATGTCAGTTCTCCCGTCAACTTCTTCCAATGCAAACCACTGTTCGGGGGAACAATATCCAGGAGTGCCACCTATCTGCCCATCTGTTGTTCTAGCCGTCAACGCTAGTGACTGTCTATTAATATCCTTTCCAAGGCCCCAATCTGTAATCTTTATTATAGATCTGCTAGTATCCATATACATAATGTTATCTGTCTTTAGGTCTCTATGAAACAATTTGGAGCTATGTGCTTGGGCTAATGCGTTACATGTTGGTAGAATGATTCTATTAATGGTCCATCGTCTCTCAAAAACGAATTCGTTATTAGTACTGAATCTTTCATCTATATGTTCCCTAAGAGAACCACCGCCTAGGTACTCCATTATATA
>JBKPMB010000256.1:0-1650 GCA_046731995.1 Thermoproteota archaeon
TATTCTACTCCAGAACAAGCAGCAAAACACGCCTCGGATGCATTCATATCAAGCCGGCACTTTGAAGAAGCAGTACATAAAATAAAAACACAAAGAGAAATGAAATCAAAGCAGGGAATTGCTCTATCACAATATATGTAGTAAAATTATACCTACATTATCAAATATATCCTATAAGCGTTGGCATAGTTTTACCGATTATTTTCTTCCCAGCCATCCGGCAATGAAGATCTCCCCTATAGTGTGGCAGTGCTACATATTATTTACCTGCAAATGGAATTAACTGAAGGTATTCATACTCTTGATAAGGGAATATTTGCTCCTCTAATGCGGTTCCACATCAAACATGAATCAACCAAAGTAGCTGGCTACTTTTTTCTATACTCCAGGTAGCCAGCACTATTATTGCTATTGCTGCTTAGAAGATTTGCCCTAAGCACTTCACTGCGGTTTCTATAATCTTCTGTAATCTTTTGCAACATCATATACTATAACTGACCTGACAGCAGAAAGATCGTGCAAAATTTCGGTAAGGAACGTTTGGATTGTTTATTGCCCTCGAATTCCATATAACAAATGATGGGAGAAAACCTCTTGACTGGCTCTCTCTACGATATATTAGACTCTATCGCTCAATTAAAGATCGATAGGCATAAGAAGCAAAGCGTTTCCCTATTCAATAAAGTAATAGCTGTGGCCGAATTATCTAGTTCGACTCTCATTTTAACTACGAAAAAAATCCTCGATCGAACTGCAAGGAGTAAACAATTGCACAGTATTTAATTAGTAGTAAAATTGCCAAATGATTATCAAAACCTGATTTTAAATTGGCATTCCATCTTCACCCTGAACGGTAATAATTAGACGTACCTATCTTACCATTTTAATAAGCTAGTCAACTTAATGTCCATTGCTTTGTAATTTGTTATGATCTTATTCGTTTTTTGGATTCTCTTTCTTATGAAATGAGACAATTGTATAAACGCTAAGACTAGAAAGCAGTAATAAGAAAGAATCATTATTCATCTATTGTAATGACTAATACAATTTTTTCTCAAAAAGAGATGGAGTATATTGAGTCACAGAGGCTTGCAAGAATAGCAACAGCAGCGTCATCAAAAGAAAAAGTACAAGGGGAAGATACATCCATACAACCAGATGTTGTACCTGTTGGGTTTGATTTTGATGATGACTACTACTTTTATGTAGGCGTAATGAACATTTTAAGATCTACCAAATACAAAAATGTTCTAAAAAATAACAAAGTTGCAATTGTCATTGATGACTTGACAAGTGTTGAACGATGGGATCCCAGAGGTATAAAAGTTTATGGAACCGCGGATATAGTTAATCGTCAAGCAGGATACATGGAAGGAACAGGTCATCCTAATTCTAGTTACATTAGGGTTAAACCTGAAAAGAAATGGAGTTGGGGAATTGAATAACCTGTTTTTGTAGGAGGTAGATTTAACGTGAAAAGAGCTAAAAGAGATTAATTAATTCAAAAACAGATTATTCCATAACTGAAAGAATAAAGAAAGGAAGGATATTATTATTCAGACTGTAGACCATTATCTTTCCCAAATACATTAATAGCTTCATTGCTTAATACGCGATGCATTTTTATCACCTTGGTGTTTTTTAATGCTC
>JBKPMB010000257.1:0-16471 GCA_046731995.1 Thermoproteota archaeon
CTAAGCCAATATCACCAACCCATAACAATATAGTCCAATCCGAAGACACAACAAGGATTTACCATTACGTTAATAATGAGTGGGAGAGGCGTCCTAATTCTTCACAGATATTAGAGATTAATACCAATTATGGATACTCTAGAACCAACCCTGTTCAGGGAACAAGTGTAATACTTCCTTTAAGTCCACATGACAACCCTCCTTACAAAACTAGTATAATGTTGATAGGAGGAGGAGGAGAGTCTGAAAATCCAGACATAGATACCCCTGCAACTGAAACTTGCGAAATAATTGACTTTAGCAGTGAAGCTGAACCTATGTGGAATTATACGACAAGTATGAATTTTAAAAGAGTGATGCCTAATGCTATATTACTTCCTGATGGAAAGATACTTGTAGTAAATGGATGTGAAAAGGGAAAATCAGATGCAGGTGCCGATCCCGTGTTAACGGCAGAACTTTTTGATCCACTAAATCAGAGTTGGACCAAATTGTCGCAAATGAGGGTAAAGAGGCTTTATCATGCATCAGCATTATTATTGCCTGATGGGAGGGTGATGACAGCTGGTACTGATAAAGAATGGAACAAAGGAAACGATATTCATGATGAATACAGGATTGAGGTCTTTACCCCACCTTATTTGATGGAAAACTCGCAGCCAAAGATCATAGATATAAAACCTCAAATTAGCTATGGAGAAGATGTAGGAATAAAATATGAACAAGGTGGAGGAGGAGAAGTCATATCTGCTGCTTTAATCAAGCCAAGCTCAGTTACACATTCGTTAAATACAGATCAAAGGTATATCGGACTAAAAATTTATGACGTCAAGAATAACTTACTTACAGTGCAGATACCAAATGACTCAAATATAGCACCATTAGGTTACTATATGGTTTTCATCTTAAATAAAGGGGGGACGCCTTCTAAAGCTAAGTTTATAAGAATTCTAGAAAAAAGTAACCAGAACAAGAAAATACAGCGAAATAGCAAAGATAGCAAGAATGTCTCCAAGGGATATTAAGCCAATTATAGACAAAGCAATCAATGAAAAAGAGAGAACGCAGCACAAAACTACAGCAGTACAAGCTTACGAATTATTCTTCAAAGGTAAGACACTACTAGAGGTTACCATTGACTTAAACTTGGGACAAGCCCAGGCAACCGCATATTATTCGGAATATTTGAAGCTAGTTCAGCTTGACGATATTACTCAGATATATAGAGAGCTTCAAGGTGGTGTATACGATTTTGTAAAACTCTGCAAAGAAGCAAAGGCAGCATGGGTATACCGCAGATAATTAACCTACTGAGGATTGCCAATAATTATCTACCATCAGTTCAACGTAGACATAACGAGCTACAAAGAGAAAATAATACTTTGGAATCTAATCTAAGCATTGCAGCAAGGGAGTTTCAGAGTCTTAGTAACCAGATAACATACATGAACACAAGACTAGATGAGCTTAAATCAAAATGTGAAAATGAAATTGCAAGACTTCAAGGTTTACGATATCAAACAGCAAATCTACAGACAGTTATAAATGAATTTAAAAACGATGATAGTGGAGAATATACTAAAGTCATAAAAGCTGTCAAGGAAGAAGTACAAAAGAACCTGTCAAATATTAAGCCACTTCTAGACTTGGCTCTTTTCTCCGTAATTCAGTCTATGAGAGAGGATCCAGATAAGTGTTCTTCTTTGGTCTATTCTGATAATCCACAGTCTACCAGGTACAGCAATTACAGATACATTAGCAGTGGGCTAAAGCTACAACAACAATCACAGTATGATGATGATTATTACAATATTGAAGATTGCAAGATTGAAATACTAGATCAAGCAAAGGAATTCTACACATTCCTAGTTGATCGAATTGTATGTGAAGTTGTTAATGGGTGTGTAACTAATCTCTCAAGAACAACATCAGTACCTGCATTAGCATTAGAACAAGGCAGCCAAAAAGAACATAACGATGATAATAATAATTATGATAATAATGTTAGTGTATAATTATAAAAACAATGACGAAAAATATGAAGTCATAAAGAGTATTGTGAATAAAATATCTGATTTTCTATCAAACAAAAAGACCTTTTTGAAGATGAAAGCTCCACATCATCAAGAAGGAGACAACAGCAGCAATCTATTAGATGTTAGTAGACAAGTAATACTACCACCGCCGCCATATGACGAATATATCATAGATGGTTGCAAGGCTATAATGTTAGAGGAAGCAGAAAAGCTTTACAATGTCCTAGTAGACCAGCTTGTTTGTGAAGTTATAAACGAAACTGTCGGCAAACAACCGACAGAAGATATAGCATCATTACCTGCATTACCATTTGAGAAAGGAGAAGTTGATGATGATAAGCAAACTAAGCATAAAGATCAAAAAGATCAACAAGAATTATCAGATGATGAAAAATATCAAACCGACCAACAATATGAACAAGAAAGATTTACTGATGAATATACTGAATATTTCGAAGATGATGAAAATAAACATGACCGGTTCACCGATACGTATGGCGAAGATTTCACAGACTAGTTAAGATATACACGCATCCGTTCATAAACTCCTGTATTTAAACCCGCGTTATTCATATGTAGGATCAGAATCCTTTTGATAGTCAATCAAAAGGCATTAGATTTGTTCCTGCAGTGACAGAGATTTGCAATAATGTATTTGATTCTATTAAATCAACTAAATCAAAATATGGAGACATAATAGGGCTTGCAAATATAGCTGATAATCTATATCAAGCATTAACCCCCTATTGGAGAGAGCATCTTCTGAAAAAAGGCCAAGACATTCTAGGAATTAGGCTATGGCATAATATTTTATCAATTACAGATGAATGGGAAAGAAATAATCGTCCTATTAGGATACACAAGGGCAGTCTATATTACTTTCTAGCAGAAAATTATCTTCTTGTTGGAGATCGAGAGCTTGCATACGTGTATCTATATAATGCTATCGAAGCAGATAAAAAATTACCTAAACCTGCATCTTTTTTTTATTATTACACTAGAGCGCCTACCTATGTTACTGCCATCATTAAGGATGATAAGAATAACCACATGTATCCATTGATTGCACAGCTGAGAAAAGCACTGCAGCGTTACATCAAATACTACAATAGAAAATTCATACGTAATTACTCAATACAACATTTTGATCTCAAATTCCTGCATAATCCAAGCTTATCTGATACTGCATATTTCTTCGTATTTAATTTCCTTTACTTATTCAGCACTTGCAAACATACAAAAACAAAATTTCTGAAGAATGAGTTTTCGAGGCTTAGCTGGTTAGTTTATGAAAAACGCTGGATGAAGAGAGGTTCACTCGAAGTTTTCTGGAGTAAACACCTTAACATAAACAAAACGGATCCTGACGTTATAATTCCACAGCTATTGCAAATGTCAGCGCAATATCGTGGAAAGCCGGTAAAAAAGGAGATTTTTACACTGTTGTTAGCATATGATAAGATGATAAAATCGTACAAAAAGAGAAGCTTCGATATTCCAATGTGTGGATAGATGGGTAAAATAGGAGGTCAAACAGAAGGTCTATTTACGACGTGGTCATTTTAACATAAACTACAGCTATGTAATTAACTGGCATTAGCTGAACATTTATCAATCATAATCTGAAGATATAGAGCAGGAAACTTTTTAACTAATTCATGGTTTTACTCTGGCAGAACCCATTTTTAGCACCGGTATCCGTCTGAACCCCCTTGGTATACGATAACCCTCTTAGCCACTTTTACTATTGGTTGAATCTACTTTTTCCTATTCAGAGAACTTCTCTTTTAGTACGTCATAGTGTGATTGATTTATCTTTGCTTTAGTATATGCATCAGTTATCTCTTCCTTCAGATCACTTAACTTTTTTAAATATTCATCTTTATGTTGATCCCTTATGCTTTGTATAGAATTAAGTGATTTTGTATAGATCTCTTCGTAATCTTCGGAAATTTTATCGCTCAGCACGTCATAGTGTGATTGATTTATCTTTCCTTTAGTATATGCATCAGTTATCTCTTCCTTCAGATCACTTAACTTTTTTAAATATTCATCTTTGTCTCGTCGGTTTGTTGTCCTTTGGAGAGTAAAAATTTTTGATATGTATTTGTTCATAAGCTTTGTCTGCATGTTGCCCTTTTGCCACTGTGCTATTGATGGTATCAACCAACCTACAAAGGGGCCTACTATGATGCCAATCAAAGCCTCTGTAGGAATTGTTACCTGAATAGGATTTAAGAAATTGGCCATTAATGTTCCATTATGTAATGCATTGAACGTTGAAGTATCGTTAGACATGGTTGGCGATAGAAAGTTAAAATTAAATGGAAAACCTGAATTCGAAGATCTGTGATTGTTATTTGAGATTGGTGTTACAGTACCAGACCAAGAACTGAACGTAAAACCACTATTTGCCCTAGGTTGGCATACGATATTATTTTCAGCGTTCACGTCGATTCGTACATAACCATTATTTACAATCTCTTTTCCATTGCACGTTATTATTCGTCGTCGCTAATTTCGCAACTTCATCTGCCTGTCTCTTTCTCTTTTGGTTATCCGCTTCAATTTGCTTATCTTTTTCTTCACCTTTCTTTCTCCAATCTAAAAAATGAGATTTGAGATGGTTGTTAAAGAATGTTAGAATTGGGACCTGTTTGTCTATATCAGTTTTCTCTAAGCCTTCTTCCTGTGCATTAGTGATAGCAAAATCAATTTCCAAGCAATCACGCGAAAACAAATGCTCATGTGTTACAGAATCAGGAATAAACTGATGTGTCCTTATCTTGACTGCAGGAAACATACTCAGAAATCCGACGTCTATCTGTCTTGAGTCATTTCCATCAATAAGATACATGTACTTGAAATGCTTATCTAGATAAGTTTCATTGAACTGCTTTAGTGTCTGAAGGTTTTCAACTTCCTGTACTGCATGTCTGGAAACACCATCTCATTATTTTCGCCCCGTATCGCTTTTGCAGTATTATTTCTCTGAATAGGAGTGATTGTGGATATCTCATTTACGTTAAGATTATTGATGGAACCTCCTTCAATTAAGAATTTGGCTAGCACCTTCTCCGCCTTAGGTGCTTTTGATATCCTTTTATAAAACTCCTTTCTAACAGCAGGATCATCCATTATCTTCTTTGCACCTCCAAGCTCCTTTACCAAAGCAGAGTACTGTTCCAGATACTGTGATATTTCATCAAATGGAATAGGTTTTGGATAATATGGGCCTGCTCTATCTCCGTTAAGAACACGATACCGCAAAAACAGGTTTTCCATATTAAAAGTACCAATTCTTATTTTCATATTAAATATCGTAACTTTGACCTATGTTATGAATACTGCTAAAAAAGAGAGATGATTTATGGTAAGGGCTGCTTATATACTTGACTGAGCAAACCGTTGAAGTTAACAATGAAAAACGATGATCTCGTTGTTTCTTTGGAATATCGGATTTATATTATATAATGTCTTTTACATTATAAATTGACTGCTTTACATTGTGTATACGTGCGCGAGAAGCTTTTTAACTGCTTCATAGTTTTACTATGACAGAACCCATTCTTAGCACCGATATCTGTTTGAACCCCCCTTGATTCTGAAAATTACTACTAGGACTAGGTTTTCTATTAAAGTAAAATAAATATGATATGTAGACATCTAATAATATGGATCACCCAACCATGGTCTTTACAATATTCTCAGCTTTAGCTGGTATCCTAATTTTTGCTATTTGGAGTAATAACAATTTCTATGTATATGCACAGCAATCATATTCTAATAGTACTGGAAATCGTAGCAATGCAACAACAACTCCAGCTAACACGCCTATAGACCAGCAGCAACAAACAACTAGCATGTCATCATCGCCATCAGTGCCCTCTATACACTCACAACAATCGTCACCTTCAAATCCAAGTACGACAGATGATGGTGGATTTTCGGCAGGATTGAGTGATGGTGAAACACGAGGATTTATAGATGCAAAGAAGGGAATTGACAACAATCAATGTGGACCTGAGCATTCAAACTCATATTGTACAGGATATAAAATTGGTTATAGATTAGCCTTAAGGCCATATTTATGAAATACCCCATACAACTTTGAGCGATCATAGGTTCCAACTTCTAATCTTTTGACTTCTGCTCTCTTTTGTTATAAAGCCATTTAAAGAAATATGTTATTCTTCGTAAATAATCATTCTATGTCCTAATCCATCTTTTGTCAGGTTCAAATTCCAGATACTTCATTCTCATATCGAGCTACCTAGATTTAAAATGGTACACCTGCAATAGAAGTAGCCAAAGTCATTTTAAATGCCTTTACATCGGCAAATATTCCACCAGAATTAAGGTATTTGGTAGGAAATGATACTATTAAGCTGATGGAAATAAGGAAGAACAAGTCTGATAAAGAATTTAGAAGATTAGTAATGGAAGGTGTTCTAAAATAGTCATGCTTGCTGTAATATCTCTTTCAAAAACGTATTGCTATCAAGATTTGAAAACGTTGATAAATCTATTTTTGCTCCAGGCTTCATTATTTCCCTGAAGTCTTTTCCTGCTTCTTTTTCTTTCCACCATTTATCTCCATATTTATTTCTAGCATACATATCTAGTTCGGCTGCTCTTACGGTTGCAAGCAAATAGCTTGGTACGTACATTATTGATTCAGGAAGAATGTGGTGTAATAACCAGTATTCTCCAGGTATCTCAAATCCAGTATATTCTTTTATTAGTCTGGAGTAAAGTTCAGATGCCTGATGTATTGACAAGTCTTCTTTCCAGTATTCTAACTTCATTAACGAATTTGCTGCATAAAACACGACAAAAAATAATTCCATGAATTGATTCCTTGATGTTAGTTTGCTAATTGTATTATTATTATTATTATTATTATTATTATTATTGCTGTTATTCTTCTGTGAATCAATTAGGGGTCTTATATAATCACTATTTTTTGTCAACCTTTCTAAAGAAATAGAAAATATCTCTGCTACACCCACTGGAATTCTATATTTGTCCCAATAGTCATTTTTTATATCTATAGAGCTAGCATGCATAGCATGTCCTGTTTCGTGAAAACAAGCTTGAAAATCAAAGTATGGGCTCTCGCTCTTGTAGAGCACCCGTATATCATTAGGTATCTTTACGAAGAAACATATAGGCGATGGATATTTGTTCTTTCTATCTTCAGTATCAAAATGGATGCTAGACAAATCAAATTCCATATTTACGAGTATTTTTCTGACTTCACTAATTGGATCTATAGCTAAAAATCTACTGTCTATGTCAGAATATATTTTGTTTCTAAAAAAGTAAAAATCATCGTAATATTCTGGTTCCTTACAAATAACTGTCTTACTAATATCAGTTAATGCATCTTTGAATGGTTTCTTTGCTCTTTGTCCCATAGACTTTATAAATTCAACTAATTTTTCATATGTTGTATTTTCTTGTTCTAAATAAGCAGAAACTGGATCTAGTTCATTATTCATCTCTTTTTCATCTTTGCCGTGTCTATTTTCTTCATAGACTTGTTTTATTTTTGAAAACCTATTTTCTATGATTGGTGATATATACTTGGTTTTTTCAATAAATTCATCAAATACCTCTTTTCGATTCTTAGGTTGTTTTTCAAAGCTATTGAATTGTCGCCAAGTACTCCAATTTACTGGAGAACCTTTAAACATATGCCTTGAGGAAGTAATCTTTGTGTTTCTAGTGTTGCGCAACTCTAGTTCCAGTTTCTTGGTTTTAGAATAAGCAATATCCTCTATTGCTCCTAGAAGAACAGCTTTGGGCTGAGAAAAAAAATCTACGAATATCTGTGAATTAATTATTTTCATTTCAGCAAGCTGTTCTATTAGTTTTTCACTATAGTTGAGGCCCGCATATTGCTTGTACTCTTCATCTGTTTGTGAAACATATATGAGCTCGTCGAGTTCGCACCAGTGTTTTAAGTTCATTATTAATGATATTGTAGCTGCAACATTTGATTTTATTAATGCATCTGTTACTATAAAGTAAGCATGATTTCTATTAATAAAAAGTTGTCATATCTTTATGTTATAAAACCAGAAAGCTGTTTTGATACATCTATTATATTATCAATGTTATTGCCTATTGATGACCGATTAAAATTGAGTATCACATGATCCAGTCTCATTTCTGAATTTCCTGTATATCCTTACCTATTTGATCAATAGTTCCGCTCAATAGTTGTCTTTGTGAGGATTTGACTCCTTTTTCATTACTTTCTTTATTATGTATATACTCTATAACGTCAGGATAGAGTATTGCAGCAATATGAACATCTTTAGGGTCTCTTTTTACTTTAGAACATTCATTTCTTATATTGCCTATGTATGATTTGACTTGGTCTAGTGAATTCCGTATAACACATATCCATCCACTGGCATAATTTGCTATCCTTTCAAACGTTCCTTGGCTATAGCCACCTAGATAAATTGGAATATGTGGTTTTTGGATAGGTTTAGGTCCGATTTTCGAAGCAGGAATACTATAATACTGTCTTTTGAACTGTACTATGTTCTCTGTCCATACCTTTTTCAGTATCTGGATACACTCGTCTGCCCTTTTTCCTCTATCTTTAAATGGTATATTAGATGATTGGTATTCGTCTTTTGACCAGCCAATACCAAGTCCACAAATGGTTCTTCCCTCTGATAACACGTCAAGTGTTGCAAATCTTCTTGCTAATACCACGGGATTGTGAAAGAGTATATCTATTACAGATGTACCTAGTGCAATCTTGTCTGTACTTGCAGCAACGTAGGTAAGTGTTTCTAGGGGCTCAAATATGTACTGCCAATCGGCTGGAAGCTTGCCATCACTACTTCCAGGATAGAGATTTTGTGGATTGATAGGCCAAATCAATCTTTCCAATACCCACAAAGAATCAAAACCAGCATTTTCAGCTTCTCTTGCAAGCCTAATTAGATTTTCTTTTGTAGCATGATGTTTGCCTGTCTGTGGTAGTCTTAACCCAATTTTCATACTATTATTATCCATTCTAGGCAGCAACAAAATAAGCAATAATCAAATAAATATACACTATGACAGACTCGAAAACGATTTACAATTAAGAATTTTTACTTAAAATCTGATACCTCAAGTATCAACAAATCAATCTTTACTTTTCTTTTTAAGCACAACCATATTGTCTATTTGGGTCGTCTTGTGGACTAATAGCAGCTTTCCTAAATGGTTTTCCGTACTATGCCAATATTCGATACTTCTTAGAAGAGCGAAGTTTTATTATTCTGGAAGTAATAGTGAATATGATAAACTACTATATATCGTGCTCATGTTTTATAAGATAAAAGCATCTGAACCAACCACTTGCAACTCTTGCAACTTCTTCTAAGGTTCCTGGTTCTTCAAATAGATGGGTAGCATTTGGAACTGTTACCAGTTTTTTCCTTTCAGAGCCTAATTGCTTTAGTGCATCTTCATTTAGGTCAATGACCTTTTTACTATCATTTCCACCTACAACGAAAAGTGTAGGAGCTTTTACTTGAGAAAGATAATCAAGTCCAGCCAGGTCAGGTCTTCCACTCCTAGAGACTATAGCAAATATATCATTATTGTTATTGTTAACTTGGCTTTGGACTGCTGCCTTAATAGCCGCCGCTGTTCCAGTACTTGCTCCAAAATATCCGACTAGAAAATTCTTAGTATCAGGATTTTCCAAAATCCAATCCGTGATTGATACAAGTCTTCCTGTAAGGAGATTAATGTTAAACTTGTTTAAGACAAGTCCTGGAATTTTATAATTAATCTTCTGTGCTCTGGTATCTGCTTCTTCTTCCTTTGCCGTTAAAAGATCAACTAACAAAGTGGCTAGTCCATCTTTTGGTAAAACTTCAGCTACATACTTATTTCGAGGACTATGCCTGCTGCTTCCGTTCCCATGAGCGAATAAAACTATACCCCTTGAGTACTTGCCATTATTGTTGGAAGGAATTGTCAAATCAGCTTCGAGTTTTGTAGTTGATTCTGTTGTTCCATTATGTACTTGTTGATAAAAATAATGAGCCCCTAAAACCAAAGATAAAGGAGCTTAAAAAAGAAATTGCAGATACCAAAGAAAAATATAATCAAGAAGAACTAAAAGAACAGCTAAATGAATTATATGAAAATGCTCGTACGCTTATTGATTTAAGAGGAAAAATACTTGTATTTTTAGAGCCACCTCAACATGAACTTTGGAATTTGCTTAAGCCAATTCTTTCACATTATTCATATGAAATAGAGTTTCCATTTGTAGATAAGACCGAAAGAGTCTTTCAACCAAAGCGTGTTGTGGTAAAAGGATGGCCTGCATGTATATTTCGTAGTGCTAAAGATGAATCTGAGTGGCCTGTTTGGCCTGAAATTGTAAGCAGGTTTCTGATAACTTCACCTAACATGAATCCTACAAAATATAGAGAATCCAATTTGCTCATAGCACAAAGAAAAGGCCTTCCTAGCTTAATACAACAAAGAGTGATTGTATCTGATCAAGAGGTCCAACTGGCTAAGATCTGTGTATCGAGGTTAAAGCAACAGATTCAAGTGTTACTATCAATATCGTCAACAAAACCAAGCTACAATAATAGCATTAACCCTGTGTGGATTCCTTTTTTTGAAATACTAGCAGATGCCCTACCAGGAGATACAGGAACAGACACCAGGGTGACCAAGCGTATATTCTCATTTCTCCAGATAATATCACTTGCAAAAGCACATTTGAGATACAAACTTGTGCTTGGTTCAGAGATGCTTGTAATAGCAGCCCTTGAAGACTTGGGACAAGTATTACATATAACACAAAACATCAGTGGGATGCCCTCTTACAAGCTCAAATTCTTCAAAGAAGCGTTCCTTCCCTTGTACAGATCAAAGTCAGGACCAGACAAGGATGAAATGACGCATGGTGATAAACAAAATGAACTAGAAGAGGAAAAAAGAATTGCAGTAACTACTAAACAATTATGTGAAAAATTCAGACAGATATATGGTAAAGCAATTACAACAAACAACCTAAAAAAGACGTATCTTAATGAACTGCTAAACAATGGGTATATAGATGAAGAAGACTCTGTGTTAGATAAACGCCAAAAAATATACTACCCATTGGTTGAGCTTCCTGACAAGATTAATGAAGAAAGAGAAGAACAACAAGAAAAAATAAGGAATTGCTTAACTTTAGACGGAGTGGATAATTTTATGCAGTATTCAAAGCTAATACTTCCAAAAAATTGCACGAATATCTACGAAAACTGGCTAAAATTTGAGATTCTGGGTCTTTTGAAATATCCACTTCAAGTAGAGAAATTTTCGCTGCTTGACAAACATGATAATGAACTATGCATCTGCAGGTTTGAGAAAGAATACGAAAAAACAATGAAGCTAAGTGGATATTTTTCCAACCCTCAAAACGATAATAATTTGCAGAAAATCTTTGGAGATATCAAATATTCAGGAAAAATTGACTGAGCAATATAAGAAATTATCCACTTAAGATGCAGTGGTGCAATTCTCTATTTCGACAATAGACCAAGGACTAGGAGAGGATAAGGACATTGACAAGATTACAAATCGAACTGAAGATGTAGAAAAAAGCAACAGGAAAAGAACAGGAGATGATTAGAATGACTCAAGCAGAAGGAGTCCAACAATCGTCTGAAGAGAGTACCTTGTTGGTCTTTCCATGTTTCTCATGCATTATCCAGCCTGTCCAGGAAGCTGATGCGATTTCTAAAGCCAAAAGTCGAGTTGGAGGCGCTTCGTCTAGACCTAAAATGTAAGAGCCCTTATCCCATTTACACTGCGTCTCTTTCTCCAATTGTTTAACACAATCGCTTGATATATTGTTCAATTCCTTTGCTGCCATATTCTACTAAAGGCCTTCCTCAATCCTGTCTGCTGCATTTGCTTTACCAATCTTGTCCTTTATCCTTGTCATATTAGTCTCTATAATCCATGGATCACCCTACCGATCTGCAATATTTGTAGATTAGAGGCTTGAATCCTTCAAGGTAAAGTAACTGACTAGTTTACGGAACTAGAGGTGACAACTTCTACTTTAAATTAACTTGACCAATTTTTACTATAACTAGGCGCTCTTGCACAAATAATTAGCAAATAATATAATAACACCTATCCTTTGATTTTAAGCGTGGGTTGCAAAAGTATGCCACTGAGTATTGGTAGTTTTAGTGTCTCGCTACATTTTATGTCAAATCTGTTCATTGGGTTGGTCTACGGCATTGCTTTACCTACAAGGAAGATACAAGGACCAAAAGAGGATCACGTACTACAAACTGAGAGAAGGCATTATTCATCAATAAGAGCAGCACCTGCAGAAGGTCCTGGTCCGTCAGCTGGAGGAGAGGCCGTGGTACCAAGTGCAAATGCAGATCCGCGACGTCAAAAATTGCAGGTTGAAATTGATCGTATAGATACCTGGCTAAATGTTGCGGCTGATAATGGACTATTCAAGAGACAAACAGCAGTTCCCTATACTAATATTCAACGTATACTACACCTAGCAAGAAGGAATTTGGATAATAACCTGCTTTCAGATTGTGAGACTAACATATCATGTGCTATACATGCTTACTCAGAAGCGCTATACTCGACCTGTAAGCTGTGGCGATTTTTAAATATATATGCAGCACATATCTGGATTTATCTAGCAGCATTTCTTTCTATTGTATTAGCTTTTTATCTTTATTTTATAGATACGTATCTAGAAAATAGTGCTCATATTGCGCAGGCTGCAATTCACGCTACAACATGGGGTGTAATAGGAAGTATACTACGAGGAATGTGGTTTTTAAAAGAGAAAGTTGGTGATAGACAATATAGAAACTCATGGACAATTTATTTCATCAGTGTTCCTTTCCTAGGAGGAATTTTCGGAGCAATAATTTATTTGGTGATAATAGCTGGATTGTTAAGCTTCAATGGCAATATGGCTAACCCTAATACACCAGCTAATCCTATCGTCATTATACCAATTGCAGCTTTTGCAGGTTTTAACTGGGAATGGGCAGTAGCAATTTTCAAAAGGATAGGGGATCTTCTTTCACCCACTGGCCCTAGAACTGAAGATAAGGTGCCGTAAAAGGCCCATCTGCAATATATTCATGAATGCAAGTGCAAAGTTGCCATAGAGAATATGGTATAGTTAACAGTAGAATGCCATATAATACAATGTACTCAATAATAACCAAAGTATAATGCACCAACGAAATAATTAATTGATTAACTTATTCTTTCTAATTAATGCTTATTATTTCTACAATTGCTGCATTATTAATGTTAAAGAAGGGTAGAACATATCCTTAGTAAAGATGTCAGAAGATAATGTTCCTAAAATACAAAGAGCTTTGGTTCTTCAAGGTGGAGGTGCACTTGGAGCATACAATACAGGAGTGTTCCAAGCATTATATGAAAAAATCAGTGCCAATAGAGATGGCAGACCTTTATTTGATGTAGTTGCAGGTACATCTAGTGGCGCTATGAATGCAGCCATATTAGTTAGCAATGCTGTTAAAAAAGGATGGGACTTTGCAGCAAATAGGTTAAATGAGTTTTGGGATTATGTGTCTATGGATCCATACATACAGAATATTCCAGGATTCAGCACGTGGTGGAAGAACTTGCATAGCGCTGATCCTACTGCTGCTACAGAAGAGGCTGCCAGAAGGTATTATTCCGCAAAGCAATTCTTGTTTACCGGAGTCCAAAACGTATTTTTTCCTCTAATTCCAATACCAGATACTAAATTCTTTGATCCTCAAAATACATGGTATATGTATAGCAATAGACCACTAAAAGATAGCCTGGAAACATATGCTAACTTCCCAATATCGACAAGTTCTGATCTAAATCAACCTAGGCTTCTCCTAGTTAGTGTAGATGTGTTAGAAGGAGCTGTAGTAACCTTTGATAGCTATCCGAAGGTTGACGGTAGCAGGAAGTCAGAATATGGGAAAGAGTATACCAAATTAAATGGCAATGGTAATAACGATGACAAGAACCAATATGAATTTACTATACCTTATGGGGAGGGCATTATATCAGACTATGCTATAGCAAGCGGTTCAGTTCCTGTAAACTACGATTATTCAAAGATAATGGCAGATAGATTGATAATAGACAATCAAGGAAATAAGAGAAAAGAAAACGTTCAACGTTATTTCTGGGATGGAGGTATAGCAAGTAATACTCCATTGAGGGAACTAATACAATCACACAAAGATTATTGGCTAGATGTAAAAGGTAAGGGAAAAGATGATGCAATAATTCCAAATTTAGATGTATATATTGTCGATGTATGGCCCACAAAGGAAGAGATTATTCCAATGGATCACGATAGTGTTATGGACAGAAACTATGATTTGCTGTTAAGCGACAAGACTGATTACGATGAGAAAGTAGCGTATATTGTATCAGATTACATAGGTTTTGTTTCTAAACTGAAAGGACTAGCAGATGAAGCAATAGATGGAATTGCAGATGGAAATAAAAAGAAAAATCTAAAGACCAAACTTGAAAGTATCTACAAAACTCCAGCAAAAAGCAGTCATCGTAATGGAGATCCCAGAATATACCAAGATCTAATAAAAGGAAGATTTGATATAAATGTAGTCCGAATAGAAAGAACGGATAATGCTGACAATGATATTTCTAGTAAACTCTTTGACTATTCCGCAGGTACGATAAAGCAATTAATCGGAGCTGGATATGCAGATGCAATAAAAGTTTTGAAATAAGGCGCAACCTAGAGCCGCTCGTACAGCTAGTAAACGAATTTCTAGTACCATCTTCTAATTGTCAAAGCTCAAACCATAGAGCAAATTACAATACGAATGATGAACAGCAAATAAGTCAGGTATTCCCTTCTTTTAGCAAGGCTTTGTAACGCTATACTTTATAATAGATCAAAATACATGATTCTTGAACTTTAATTGTCAAGTATGGTATTATATTAACCTCACTTAGGAAGTGTACACAAAATGAAAATATAATATGTTGGTTGCTTATGAACTCAAATTTACAGACATTAGACAAACATACAGTATTACCGCATCAATGTCAATAATAGATGAGTGTGTAGAGGAAGCAACAGAAAAAGTGAACGTTTGGCGCTTTGTTCTCGAATTGTGTAAATCAGGTATTTGCATATCTTCTTACAAGCGAATCAGTAGGTACGCCATCAAAGCTTATGTCATCTCCTTGATCTACAAGCCTTTTCCAAACTGGCGCTGATTCAACTCCTGAACGATATACTGAGTCTATCTTTGACCAAACATCAATTCGACTAAAGGCGATGGAACGGGTTGTTGCGTTATTTTGACCTCCAGCAATATTTTTGGCCGCCGCCAGACAACCCGACCATAATCTTAATGAAATATTAATTCTTTTTTTCCTAGTTGTATTTTCTCGAAAATAAGGTTTGCTTACCTTGTCAATACATTTTAAAAACCGTGACTTTTTAATCTTATCGAATTGTATAAAAAGTTGTGGTTCTAATCCTTGAGCTTTGTCTTCCTTGATCTCCATGCACATACAGGAGTGAAAATCGCTGACCAATTTTGCTCTATTATGTACATCTTCTAGGGATTGAGGTAACTCTAAAGGCTGAGATAATTCACAACCCCACAAATAAGCTGTATCCATATTCTAATGTTCTTGATTTTGTAATTGAATTTATGATTTCATTTATCATATACAAGCACAGAAATTTGCAATGCAAAGTTCGTTCAGATGGATATTACATTGCAATACAAAGTGGACTAAAGTATTAAATCAATATATTGTAGAATTTCACTGAAATGAAACAAAATCAAGAATTAATCATTGAATCGCCAATTCAATTAAATCCTCAGATTAGTAAGTGTGAAAATTTCGGACATCAAATCTGCAATTGTGGTTATTGCCACGTTGATGGATAATTGGATTGAAAAACCCCAAAAATCATTTTTTTTCAATAATTGAAAAAAGACCGCAAGGCGTCAGAAAATCGACATTATATATTGCCTAAGCGCCATATATTCGACATATACCGTCATGCCTGTCACAATGTTTTACCACTACTAAAAAGCTGCATGGCCATGCATGCATGTAATTGTCCAATAGCAACACACAAAGTGCGAGATCACAAACCTTAAAGGAAGAGAAGCGCACTAAAAATATGTGGTAGAATATTGCCCGGCTGTCTCCCTGATATATACAGAAGGAACTTCGCTGCGTGGTGTGAAGAATGTAATGCAGTATTCGGCAACTCAGTCCTTGCAAAGCAGCACCGCGACACAAAGAAACATAAGGTAAATGTAACCGAATATCTAGTCAGTGAGCCCGCGTACTTTTCGTACATTACAAGCATTTTAGAAAACGACATGGAGCCATAA
>JBKPMB010000258.1:0-15125 GCA_046731995.1 Thermoproteota archaeon
TCAGAAGGTTAGGTGATAGCTGAAGCAAAGACATGAAAATTGTCCCTGTTAATTTCAACAAAGAGCACAAAGCAATGCTAGGTCATTGCAAAATGATATTAGAACGGGATGGTGGTCGTATTGCAATTAATCCAGATAAATTTGATAAGCTGATAACTGCATTAAGAACAGCAGTAGATAATGATGGAACATCAGATAATGGGTCTACATACAATGATATATTTGATGTATTTAGATTAGCTTTGAAGTTTTATCATTTTGAAAGCAGCGGTGATTGAAGTTATTGATTCTTAAGAGAAAGGTATAGCCATTAGCTAATTATGCTGATCACTTAGAAAAAGCAGTACCACCATATATTTTGCCCTTATAAGATAAAAAGCCGATAGTAAGTAGTAACATACTAAGTTTGACTAAGATGAGTTGCAATCATACATGCAGCAATAAGTTTGGTTTAATTTAGTATCATCTAATAGTCAGATGATTTATGAGGCCAGCTGCAAACACCTTACAATCTAGCACTTAAGATCTAGATGAACTATTTATTACATCAATTACTGTATAGCACCGATTTGCTTCAGCATCCCCATCTGGTCATAGAACAACCTCTCTTCTAGAATCTTTCCATCCTTCCAGTGTGCAACAGTACAGAACTCTAAGTGAAATTTCTTGTTAGTTGGCTGAATCATCTTTTCATCAACGCCTTTCATTTCACCTTTGAATGTCCCTGTGAAATCTGCTACTGAGCATGTGTAGTCTCCTTCTGCAATGAGTATCTTGTAGGGATTGTTAATAAGGTGATTATCCGGAAATATTTTGAAAAACTCTACGGATTCTTGGCGATGGTTATGTACTCCTTGTGTTGGATCTGGCTGACCAGGCCAAAATACAGCAACATTATCGGCATGCCGTTCATTGAATGTATCCCAATCTTGTGAATTCCAAGCATTATCAAGAGTTATCATTAACTCTTTATTTTTCTCTTGGATGCTCATACTTTTTGTAATAAGCAGCATTGCTAAATAAAGAGTTTCAGTAATCGCTCTAGGTTGCATGTTATAGTGATGTTGATTACTCTCTTGTCTTGTTCCTACTTATCCAGGTAGACAGAAAGCAATAATGCCTCCTCCTGAATTTGCTCCGTTGGTAAACGTTTGACCAGTTGTTACAAACAACATGCCATTTCCAACTGAGGGGCCACCAATTCCAATAGGAGTTCCTATGTTAAACTCCCAAAGTTTCTTGCCAGTATCCTTATCTAATGCAAAGATTATTCCTGATGGAACCAATGGAGCACTGGACGGAGAATTAGGGCCGCCAAATTGACTAATCGCGTATGGTTTTCCTATTGCAGTTACATGTCCAGAAATTACTAATCCATTGGTTACGACGGGAGATGCCCATGTTGGAAATTCGGTAGGATAAACCCATTTTATATTTCCTGTCTCGATATCGATAGCCGTTATTGTTCCATTACCTAGCCCATTTGCTATTGCGTTAAATGCAGGAATTACTTTAGCACCTGCTTCAGAAGCATTTATTGAAAAGAAATTAAATCCCATATTGCTTACTGCAAAATATGCTGTTTGATTATCATTTGCTGTATATGCCTCTACACCGTTGTGAGTTCCTGGCCAAATAGTTCCGCTGCCCTGTGGTGAAGGATAAGATAGTATATTGCTTTGAACTCCAACAGTTTTAGTCCATAATATATTTCCTGTTTGTCCATCTATGGCATACGCATCTCCTCGCTTTGTTTCACCTATTACTACTCTTTTTTCATTTCCACCGCTGCTGTCTCCATCTACTACTGTAATCTTTGCAAGGCTATTACCCAATCCTGCATCCCAATCATGAACATCATGGCTGATAAGTTGCTTACCCCATATCAAGCGACCGGTTTGAGCATCTAGTGCAAGCACAGAATTAGCCCAAAGATTAGGACCTGGTCTGTTTGTGCCATTAAATCTAGGTGATGGGTTTGAAGTAGGTACGTAAGGTATGTCGGTACACGGAAAGTATATGATGCAATAATATCAAGTGTAATGATAAGAAGAGATCAGTTATTCCAGCCCAAGTCTTTTATTCAATTTGTCTATCTGCTGTTGCAGTATGTCTAGTTTGTCTGTCCTTATGGTCAATTCTTGAACACGTTTTCGCAAGCGGTTCTCTTCATTGACTGTCAACAGGTCAACTGCCTTTAGATATTCTTCTAATATTTCGTCTTCTGTCAGCCTAAGATAATGTTTTTTCAAACCAATGTCATGACCTAGCAGTACCTCAGGTATTGGATCTAGAACTTTGGCACGAATGAGGTTGGTCTCAAAAAATTTTCTAAATCCATGAGCGCGAGGAACAGCGTTGCGTATCCTACCTACTTTTTGGCCTTCTGTCATGTGCACTACTGAAAATATTCCGGCTCTCTGCAGCGTTTCATTTAGCATATCGCCAAAATATTTGGCTGTTAATTTCTTTGGTTGCTTTACAGAAAGGATGTCTGTTATGTCGAATTGCTCTCTGATGACCGGAGAATCCGGATTAATTTTCTCTCCATATCTCTGTCTGTAGTCAAAGTAAGCATCCATTGAATTAGCAGCCTCCGGAGTGGTGAAAGTGAAGTGCTCCCATTTTGGATATCCGGCATATACCTTTATTTTATACAGATTGTATTCTTGTATTTTTGTGAGATGTTTTATTTTCAAATCAGGCACAGCGCCAATTCGCATACCGCTTGATGCTAGCATCAAAACCAATGCTTTCATTCTTTGGTCGCAAAACTGCAGCAACTTGGCTATTTCCTCTGTAGTATAGGCACGGTCATCGTTTACCTTGCGTTCCTCAGGTAGGTAGCAATTTATTTTATGGCGTCTTGGCTCTATATCGTTCATTTTGTAAAAACTCATTACTGCAGAAAGATATGATTGAATAGTGATATATGTCAAAGATTCTTTATCGCGCATGTTTACAAGCCATGAAATTATTTTTGCTTCTATCAACCGCTGATCCCATACAAGCATGTCACTTACCTTTTGTATGCGGTTATACGTCATGAATTTCTTCAAACCAACAAGATAGAATTTCTGACTTGATTTCGACCTTGCAGCACTGATAAAATTGTCGTAAGCCGTTCCTTCTAAAACTAACTGCGCTTGTCTCGTCTTAGACATCACATTATGGAGATCTCATCAAATATAAATACCGATATAAGCAAGCATTAATATTATATTTTGCTGACGATAGGAAGAAGTATTGGAAAAAAACGAACTTGCTCATCTTTTTTCGTCTGATCCCGACAGATACTATAAAGTTTCACTATTTGATAGAATGGGTTTTAAACGACAGAAATGCAACAGCTGCGGCAAGTTCTTTTGGAGCCTTGTAGATAGATCGCTTTGTCCTGACCATGAAAAATATAGTTTCATAGGCAAACCGCCAACCGACAAGCGACTTGATTATGTTAGTGCTTGGAATGACACAAGGGAATATTTCCGATCTGCTGGTCATTCAATAATCAATCGATATCCTGTAGTATGCAGATGGCGTGATGATCTTTATTTTACTGTGGCCTCAATCGTAGATTTCCAAAGAACTATTGGGAATAAGGTAATTTTCGAGATACCTTCAAATCCAGTTCTCGTTCCGCAGATGTGTTTGCGCTTCAATGACATTGAAAATGTAGGCCTTAGTGGCAGACACTATACCAGTTTTTGCATGATTGGACAGACCTGTAACGCAGATATTTCTGGTGGTTACTGGAAAGATAGATGCATTGATCTTGACTATGACTTGCTTACAAGTACGTTAGGAATAAAACCACAAGAAATTACTTTCGTAGAAGATGTATGGATGGGTGCAGGAGCATTTGGCTACTCTCTAGAATATTTTGTATGTGGACTTGAACTAGGCAATGCTGTATTTACAGAATTTGAAGGAAATGAGAGTAACTACCGAAGAATGGCCAATAGGATAATAGATATGGGTGCAGGACTAGAGAGATTTTCATGGATTACAATGGGAACGCCAACAAGTTATGAGTGTTCTTTTGGTCCGGTTACGGAAAAGCTTATTGATACTACTGGAACTCATGCAAATTCAGACATTCTGTCAAAATACTTTGGAGCAGTATCTGCTAAGCTTCATGACACAAGTGTTGATATAAAAGTATTAAAATCGCTTTTAGCTAAAGAATTAAGAATATCCTATGATGATCTTACAAAAATAATTACTCCTTATGAAGCAATTTACACTATTGCAGATCATAGTAGGACATTATTATTTTCGATTTCAGACGGAGCCTTACCGTCGAATGTGGGTGGGGGTTATAATTTGCGAGTAATCTTGAGAAGAGCACTTTCGATTTTAGAGAGACTGCGTTGGAATATAAAGCTTGAAGATATTACTGATATGCATATTGACTATCTGAAACAAATGTATCCAGAACTTGAAGAACATAGGGAAGATGTCAGAACGATCTTGCATATAGAATCTGGCAGGTATGTCGGTTCAAAGGAAAGAATGAATGCAATAGCCACCTCTATCAAGAGTACCAAGAAGAAACTCACAGTCGATGATCTTATCAGAATGTATGAATCTGATGGTATCACTCCAGACTTTTTGATGGAAGTAGGAGCAATAGACAGTGTACCATCCAGCTTCTATACTAATCTTGCTGAACTTCATACATCTCAAACCTCGTCACAAAATCAAAAGACAATTAGCGGTTTAGATAACATTTTACCTACAAGGTTGTTGTATTATCAAGATGCTTCAATACGTGAGTTTACAAGTGGGGTAATTAGGGTTGTAGACAACAAATACGTGATATTAGATCAAACTGCATTTTATCCCCGTGGAGGGGGTCAAGAGCCAGATTCAGGCGAGATTAAGGGCATAAATGTAATTGATGTTATAAAACAAGCGGATGTGGTAGTTCATAAAATGCAAAACGCAGTAAATTTCATTGAAGGCGAAATTGTACACGCAAGAGTAAATAACAGAAGGCGTAACCTCATTACTACACATCATACCTCTACACATGTACTCAATACATCTGCTAGGATGAATCTTGGTTCATGGGTTTGGCAGAACTCCGCATTTAAGGACGAAAAATATGCAAGACTTGACATTACTCATCATTCTGCTCTAAACAGAGAAGAAGTTGAGAAAATTGAGAAAACTGCAAACAACGTGATTAGACAAAATTTGCCTATTATAATAAAAACATATGATCGAAGTGATGCTGAACAAAAGTACACTTTTAGAATATATCAAGGGGGTGCAGCTCCTACAAACAACATCAGAATTGTGAACATTGATGGATGGGATATTGAAGCATGTGGGGGGACACATGTCAGGAGAACAGGTGAATTAGGACTTATCAAAATCATGAAAGCTGAAAGAATACAAGATGGCGTAGTGCGATTAGAATTTGTCGCTGGAGAAGTAGCGATAGATTATATACAAAAGCAGGAAAACCAGCTTAATGCTATTGCGTTATCTTTACATTCGAGTAAGGAAAATGTTGTCGAGTCTTCCCAAAAGAGCATAGATGATGCAGAGGCAGCAAGGAGAAAAACCAAGGCACTACTGCGAAAAGCTGCTCCTTACATAGCAGAATCGGTTTCTGTCAATGCAAAGCAGCTACCGCTAGATGGTATCAAATTTTATACTGTATACGACAATGAACTTGACGATGAATATCACATTGCTATTGGTGAGAAATCGATAGAAAATGATCCATCTTTAGTCTATATTGCTTTGATCTCAAAAGCTCATGGCATGCGAATGATTGTGTTTGTTGGTGAAAGAGCAAGGAAAAGAATCAAGGCAGGCATAATAGCAAAGATGGTATGTAGCCAACTAGGAGGCTCCGGGGGAGGAGATGAAAAGTTTGGTCAAGGCGGCGGTAGATTACAAAATGATGGTAACAATAATTTGATTAAGGAAAAAATAAGAAAAGTCTTACTTTCGGCAGAAGAATTAATTATTAAAAGTATGGATGGATGAAAAAAAAGTATGAAGAGTACAACCATTCCAGCAAATAACAATGGAAAAGAAAAGACATTAACAAACTGGGGTTTAATTGAAGAAAAGTGGAGACAAAAGTGGGATCAGGAAAAAATCTTCCAATCTGATGCAGATTTTGCCAGACAAAAATATTTTATAACTGTAGCTTATCCTTATCCAAACTCTCCACAACATATTGGACATGGAAGAACATACACTCTTGCTGACACTCACGCACGTTATATGAGAATGAAAGGGTACAACGTATTGTTTCCAATGGGCTTTCATTATACAGGAACCCCTATCCTAGGAATGTCTAGGAGAGTCGCATCAGGAGATAAAGAGCTTTTAGAAACATTTCGTAAAATATATTGTATTTCGGATCAAGCAATAGAAAGCTTTACTGAACCTATAAGGATTGCTGACTACTTCCATCATGAAATCAAGCTTGGAATGACGGAAATGGGTTATTCTATAGATTGGAGACGTGAATTCACTACTGTAGATAAGGCATACTCAAAGTTCATTTCATGGCAATTTAGGACCTTGTTGAAAAAGGGATTAATAATACAAGGCTCGCATCCAGTTGGATGGTGCCCAAGAGATGGAAATCCTGTTAGCCAACATGATACGATCGGAGATGTCGAACCGGACTTTAATGAATACACCGTAATCAAATTTAGATTGGAAGAAGATGATGACAGCAACGGGTGTCACATAGTGATTCCTATAGCAACTTTAAGACCAGAAACGATTTATGGTGTTACTAACTTGTGGATCAATCCGAAAATTGAATATGTTAAAGCACGAGTTGATGATGAATTATGGATTATTAGCAAAGATGCAGCCAAAAAATTAGAGCTTCTAAATCACATAGTTATAATAGAGTCTACTATAAATGGAGAAGAGTTAGTTGGCAAATACGTCCATGACCCAATCAAACAGACTTCTATTCCTTTGTATCCGGCATCGTTCGTAGAAGCTCAGAGTGGAACAGGAATTGTGATGTCTGTCCCAGCACATGCGCCATATGATTATTATGCTCTCGAAGATCTAAAACGCAAACTTTCTGTTACCAGCAACAATTACAAATTTAAATTGAATGCCAAAAAAATGATAGAACCTATAATCATGATTGAATCAGAAGGCTGTTCAAGTGATGATAATGGTACTACCATAATACCTGCAGCACAAATTTTAAAGAAATTCAAGGCAAAGAATCAGGAGGACCCAGATCTGGAAGAGGCTACTAAAGAGCTGTACTCACATGAATTTTATAAAGGTAAAATGGCTTCAAATACTGGCAAGTACGCTGGTTTATCAGTGCCAGAGGCAAAAGAGGAAATAAAGAAGGAAATTATAGCAGCGGGTTATGGGAATATAATGTTTGAATTAGTAAACAAGCCTGTTAGATGCAGATGTGGTACTGAGTGTATGGTTAAACTATTAGATGATCAGTGGTTCATAAATTACGGTAATAAAAAATGGAAAGGCTTAGCACATCAATGTCTTAACCAAATGGATATTGTGCCAGAAGAACTCAGACAGGAATTCGCATATGTAATTGATTGGCTAAAAGCACGAGCCTGTGCAAGGAAAACAGGGCTTGGTACTAAACTGCCATGGGATCAAGATTGGATTATTGAAAGTCTATCTGATTCTGTTATATACATGGCATATTATATTATTGCTAAATACATTAATGATGTGAGTAATCAAAAGAATAATCCGACGATTGATGCTGACAATTTGAAAGACTCCTTCTTTGATTATGTCTTGCTACAAAAAGGTGATGCTACACAAGTTGCTGAAGAATGCAAAATCTCCAAAGGTTTAATAGATGATATACGTAATGAATTTTCTTATTTTTACCCTTTAGACGTACGACATTCTGGGAGAGATCTTATTCCAAATCATCTATCATTCTTTATTTTTAATCATGTAGCAATTTTTGAGAAGGAGAACTGGCCTAAGAAAATTGTAGTCAATGGCTCTGTATTAATGGAAGGTAAGAAAATGTCAAAATCACTCGGAAATATTATTCCACTACGCTCTGCTATTAAAGAGTACGGAGTTGACGCAATTCGTTTGGCTATCTTAATCTCTGCAGAACTCCTACAGGATGCTGACTTTTCTTTTGACACAGTAAAGGGGATACAGTCCAAGATACATGATATTTATAATATGGCACTTGAACATTCACAAGAGAAGAATGACGACAAAATAAATACAAATATGAAACCCAAAGAAGAGACAAATGAAGAAATTACAGTAACAGAACTTGAAGACCGATGGCTTATCAGTAGATTGCAGTATGCTATTGAACATGTTACACTATCTATGGATAAATTGAGAGTTAGGGAAGCATTACACGTTATATTATATTCACTTGATCGCGACTTACAATGGTATCAAAAGAGAACCAAAACTAAAGGTCGAGAAAATTATGTTTCTGGTATTTTATCTGTGTTTCTCAAGACGCGCATAATTATGCTTGCTCCATTTGCCCCATTCATAAGTGAGGAAATTTGGGAGATAATTGGCTGGGATAGCACTAAAAATAGTATTCTGCCAACATCCACATCAAAATCGATCATTTTTGCAGGCTGGCCACAAGTAGACTATAATAAAAAAGATCCAGTAGCGGAAGAATCTGAACAGATAATTATGAACTTGGCACTTGATATTCAAAAAATCGTCAAAGTTACGAAGGTGACTCCTAAAAATATTGTTATTTATACTTCGTCGCAATGGAAACGACATATCTATCGAAAGATACTTGCAAGTGTATTGTTAGAAAATAAAACTAATTTTTCGGATCTTATGAAGGAACTTGTAAATAATCCAGACACGGCAGCAAAATCAAAGAGTAATCCAAACTTGATAAGAAAAATGGTAGAAGATATCTTATCGGATTCGATTGAAACAAGAAATAGAAGATTAAAATTAAAAGATGACTTTGATGAAAAATTTCCTCTGTCTGATGCGAATAGGTTATTATCTTTCGAGAGTGGAAATCCACAGGCTCAGATAACCATATATTGCGAAGAGGTAACAGAAGGTGATGATACTAATTTATCAAAAAAATATGTTCCTAAATCAAAAGCAAAAACAAAATTTGCTAGACCTTTTAAGCCTGCAATTTACGTAGAATAAAAGCCTATAACAATATAATATAAAATATGTAACTACATCTACTTTGGTCTCGTTTCTCGTTTCTTTCTTCTATTCTTAGCAATAACAAGTGAAGAAATAAGATATATTGAAAATCCTGCGATAGCCATTATTAACCCATACAGTTCAAAGGATCCCCTTCTCAGATAGGTTCCAATGCCTACAAATATGGCTCCTACAAACAGTAATGCCAGCCCTGCTCGAGCGGAACCTGGCATCTGAATCTCCTTTGACAACCCTCCTGTCTTCTCTTATACCTGACAGATGTGTTATGGATAATATCAACATTGTTAATCCTTTTATTTCAGTTAGAAATATCCACTTTGCTATCAGATGAAAATTGCGGTAGTAGGCATAGGGGTTGCAGGAGCCTATCTTATGAACAAATTGAGCGATGATCATGATAATCGAGTAGTAGGCTTTGAAAGAATGCCAGAAGCCCAACATGATGCCGTTTGTGCATGGGCTACGTGCGAAAATGTGATGTCATCCTTGGTAAAAAATTGTGGTATAAATTTTGATGATTATGTCTTGCATAAAGGAAAACATATGAAGGTAAATATCAGCAGCAAAGGTGACACTAATGGTGATAGTGATGACAATGCTATAGATATTTCCCTAAAAGGGATGGTTGCCTATGATAAATTAAAACTAATTCAGGATATGATAAAAGGCACAGAAATTGAATTTGGCAAAGTACCAAAAAAGGAGAATCTTGAATTAGATTTTGATATCATAATTGATTCAACTGGTTTTCATAGAAACTACCTTCCAAAACTAAAAAATGAAATGTGGATACCGTGTGTACAATACAAGGTAAAGTATGATTTAGACAAGACCCCGTTTGATGACTTTTATTTGAAAGCGTTTCCTTCAATGAATGGTTATTTCTGGTATTTTCCACTCGGCAATGGTTATGCACATATAGGAGCAGGGGACTTTGAAAGAAAAAGCAGCAATAAATTCGTTGATAAATTCCTAAAAAAATACAAATGCGAAATTATAAAGAAAGTCGGAAGACCTGTTCGAATTAGTCCACCAGTACAATGTGAACCGTTTATGGATAATAGAAGGTCAGTTGGTGTGGGTGAATCTATAGGTACTGTATATCCATTACTTGGTGAAGGAATTATTCCTGCAACATGGTGTGCAGAATTATTTATACAACACTTGTATGACACAAAATCTTATAGACAGGCGGTACTAAATAAGTTTAAAATTTATGCCTTAGTATTTAATTTTATCAAGATGAAGATAACAGGTAAGTTCAATATGGTAAGACATGTTTATGATTTATTAATGATATATAACCATATGAAAAGGGAAGAGGATCGTTACGGGATGCAAGTAAAGCTTACAGATATGATGAAGATAGCAAAAATTTGAATTAATGTAAAGGGAAGAAGTGGAAGTGAATGAAAAAGCACAAGTCTTATGCATGTCATGGATTCCTAAATGGAAATATTTTGTCAAAGGTTGATGTTGAAAATAAAGCGGCCAAGTACTCGTCTATAGATAAATACTGAGAGATTTATAACTTCATCCATCCAAATAGCCAACCAGAGAGTAGCAAAAGCGGTATTGCTGAACCTCCTGTAATAGTGACAATAAAGCCAACACAAGCTCATGAATGCCAATCAAATAAATAGGAATGTAGATATTCCGCTCAAAGTATTACGATTACATGGTTATTGAGGCAAAATGTCCACAGTGTGGAAAAAGAGCAGAAATCAAAGAGGATATGTCTGAAGTAGAGTGCAAACAATGTGGTTTTCATGTTTTATACGATGAATACATTGATATAATGAGAGGAAGAGCAGTAAATATGGCCGATGATTTCCAAATGAACTTGTAAGAACAGCTTATATACTAACTAGCATAATTAGCCTTTTTTAATTTAAAATGTCTTTTGAATTAAGAAAGAAAATTAAGTAAAGGTAAGTCACTTTGCTGCTGGATTGTCAATTCTTTTAAAGTTCTTCAGCAGTGTATGAATAATTACCAAAAGCTACCTTTATCTGAGCATGTTAGCTCAGCACCACAATTATTGCACCGAACATGACATGTTTGAATGTAGCTCATTATAAAGCCGCAGCGAAGACATTCTATATCCTTTTCCTTGGATGCTATTTTCGAACGCATTTCACTGTATTAAAAATGTTGAATCAAAATATGCTATAAACTTTATTCTTATATCTTCCTGTTAGTCTAATAAAATACTAGAAGATGTGGTAGGTAGAGCAATTCAGACCATTAACCATCAGCTTAAATCGAAGTCAATCATTAAGCATGGAATAACATAAAATCATATTTTCTCAACTTCACCAAACCATATATCAAGCTGGACGAAGATCGTTTTCCTAAACAACACAAAAGTAACCTAGGCTGAAAATTATATGTGTCATATAGTTATTGATATGACGTCGGGAGGGTCTTTTATTAATATAGACGCACAAAGATTAATTAAACACATACACTGTTTGACTTATGCTTGGCTCAATTTAAACTTGTAATCTCTGATTCCAAGGGAAAAAGCATTACACAGGAGTTAAAGGACAGATCAGCACAACCATTACTTGGATCAAAGATTGGAGATATCATCGACTCTTCTGTTGTAGGCATTGCAGGAGGCAAAATGAAGGTCACAGGAGGCAGTGACAAATCGGGCACCCCTATGCGTCCTGATGTTCATGGCGGAGTAAAAAAATATGTCTTGCTTTCTAAAGGAATAGGCATTAAGAATATTGGAGGAGGTCATAGAATAAGAAAGCTGGTCAGAGGAAACATGGTAACTGAAGAGATTTACCAATTGAATTGCGCCTTAGTTGATGGCAGCTTGCCTGTAAAAGGGGGAGCAGCAGATACAAGCAAAGAAGCTGCTAAGAAACAATAGCATAATAAATCAGGTATTATTACTAATTAGCCCCTGTTGTATTTAACAATTAACTGAAAGATATGAAATGCAATTACCTTAATATCTCCAAAGAAATTTACGATTAACATTGCATTGGAAGGAAACTTTACCTGATTGGTATGTTAAGGAATTTGGATATCAGCCCAGTATCAATATAGGCACATCTGGACATGTAGATCATGGTAAAACCACATTAATCGAAGCTATTACTGGCGTATGGACTAGTGCACATAGTGAAGAACTGAGAAGAGGTATTACGATCAAAGTCGGTTATGCCGACGCAGCTTTTTACAAATGCGCACAATGCCCACCTCCTATCTGCTATTCTAGCCAACCAACTTGTACAAATTGTGGAAGGAAGAGTGAATTATTAAGAGTCGTAAGTTTTGTTGATTCTCCAGGACATGAAAGTCTAATGGCAAATATGTTGTCTGGAGCAGCTTTGATGGATGGATCTATTTTAGTAATTGCTGCAAATGAAAAAGTCCCTCAGCCCCAAACCAGAGAACATCTACTTGCACTTCAGGTCCTTGGAATCCACCAAATAGTAATAGTACAAAACAAGATTGACTTAACTGAATACCAAGGTGCCCTTGAAAACTATGAACAGATTAAGGATTTTGTAAGAGGAAGTGTGGCAGATGTAGCTCCGATTGTCCCTATCTCTGCACAGCACAAGTTGGGCATTGATGCATTAATTGAAGCAATTGAAAACAATATCAAAACACCTCTCAGAACAAGGGCAAAGGGAGCGATAATGCATGTTTTACGTTCATTTGATATTAACAAGCCGGGAATTCCGATAAAACATGTTAAAGGAGGTGCAATTGGTGGTGCCCTTTTGCAGGGAGAATTTAATATTGGAGACGAAATTGAAATTCGTCCAGGCCTTATAGATGAGAAAAAAGACAAATATGAACCGATCACTTCAAACATTGCCACGCTTGGAACAGGAGCTGGCCTTGTAGAGAGAGTTCGACCAGGTGGACTTATTGCAATAGGAACAAAGTTAGATCCAACTTTTGTCAAAAGCGATTCGCTTATTGGGTCAGTTGTTGGTCATCCCAATGTCCTTCCAAATGACATAGAAGAGGTTACAGTGGAAGTTCATCTTTTTGAAACAGCAGTAGGAACACAAGATATGATCAAAGTTGAACCTATAAGAATAAGGGAACCCCTAAGGTTGAATATTGGAACTGCAGCAATTCTTGGAACAGTTACTAATTCAAGAGACGGTAAGATAGAAATAAAATTGAAGAAACCTGTGTGTATGATGCCAAAGGATCGAGTAGCAATAAGCAGAAGGATTGCAGATAGATGGAGGCTAATTGGCGTAGGTATTTCAGCATAAAATTGGTGTTATTTGTTGTTTCTGCCATAATAAATGCAAGTATCTGCCTCGATCACATAGATATAGACATTGAAGGACCCAGAATGAGCAGAGGCGCATCAGCATCATCAAAACCAACACCATAGACCAACGAGTTCGAACCACCATAGCAATAACCACCATATCGCCTATCGTAATTTTTGTCCATGCTATAAAGTCGCTTATGACACGTAGAGTGTATGTCGAGTCATTGTAATTTTATATGAACTGGCTTTCAATCTAGATTATGATACAATGTTGCAAAAGGATCCTAGACTCATTGCTTCAGACATCATTGATTTCATAATATGTCTTAGGAATGAAAAGAATCTATCTCCCGCAAGCATAAACATCCAGATCTCTGCCCTACGTCACTTTTACGAGATGAATGACATAGATCTAAAATGGAATAAGATAAACTCGCGGGCCTTACACTAGGGAGGAAATCAAATTGCTGGTAGATCGCGCTGATCTACGTAACAAGGCTATCAATTTTACTTTTAGCTTCCAGTGGTGTTAGAATGGGTACAATACCAGGCCTTAATAAAGACCTAGAACGTATAGACAAATAAAATCTCTACAAAATAACCCTCTACAAAAAATCAAAAGAAAAATACATAATATCCTGCATTCCTGAATGTCGCAATGCAATAGATGATTATATAAAATGGCGTGAATCATTAGGGGGAATCAGTTACATATATAGCAGCTATTTACTACATTATCCGGAAGCCTAATGACTACAAATCTCTTAATACAAGCTTGTCAGATGCTCCATAGTATGGCGTTGGGAGAAAAACTCTTTGAAGAGAGTGACAATATAAGAGGGCTTAAAATAACGAGTTCATCCAATTGGGGTAGTAACAACAGAAGATAGTATCACCATGGTACTCCAGTCTGATAAATGCTGGCGTTCCTTTCATAATATACATACTTGTTTCAAGCTAATCTCACAAGTATGTACATTGTAATAAACGGTTATTTCTATCGCAAAAAGATATATTCAATTTGACATTTATCTCTTTTTTTCTATTGTTATTCGTCTAACAATTGCTTAACTGCACTCTCAAGAAAGCCATTTGAACCAAAAACAGTCTGTCGTAGTATGCCCTTCTTATCAATTAGAATAGCTGATGGTGTTCCACGCAAGCCATACTCTTCAAACGTCTTTGCTGAAAATTGCTTTTGTCCTAGATATTGTTGTACTTGGTTATATACTGATTTTCTGTATTCTTCACTCTGAGATCTAAAATCAGGTATATTTATTTCAATAAAATCCATGACCTTGTCATGAGTCAAAGGGCCAAAAGTAAACAATTTATCCATTCCTACAGGGAATGGAATCTTGTAAGTCAGTTTATTCCCCTGTTGCAAGAGGCCATGTTGTCCTAATACCTTACTAGGCTCTCCAATTACCTGTCCAGTAGCAAGCAAAAGTTTGAGGCTTTCCAAAGTATTCTTGTCAAAGTCTTCAAAAGCTGTAGCCAGTCCTAGCACTCTTAGGCCGTCATTATGATATCTTCCATGCATGTCTATTGCCTGTGGTATCCCGTGTGTAAAACAGCCTGGACAATTAACTTGGAATACTTCAACAAGAACCACGTTTCCTCTTTCCTTGTCTATGTTGGTAGGTCTTCCTTGTACCCATTCAGAAACAGCCAGATT
>JBKPMB010000259.1:0-6033 GCA_046731995.1 Thermoproteota archaeon
TACCTGATATACTATCAGTTGATCAACCTGTATATTTGCTTATGAAAGCTCCCTTAATTACAATAGGTCCAAATAGCTCAATAATAGACGCCATGGAAACGATGCAGCAAAAAGATATTCGTAGACTTCCTGTTGTTGAGAGTAAAGGAAAATTGTTAGGCATTGTCACAGATAAGGACATATTCATAGTAATACTCAAATATCAAACATTAGCATCTAGCGGTATGAGTGATCAAATACTGGTAGACCAACAATCAATATATGGCAGGTTCACTGACTATTGGTCAAGAGGCCATCGTATTACACCATGAGGTATTTTGATAGACAATGACTACTAATACCATCATCAGTGATATAATGAGGAAAAAATTAGAAACTATTGAGGCAACAGCGTCTGTTCAGCAAGCAGCCAAGAAAATGACGGATAGAAATGTTAGTTCATTGCTAATAGTTGATGAAAAAGATAATCCACAAGGCATAGTTAGTGAAAGAGATCTAGTCACAAAGGTATGCTACAATGACAGAAGTGCTAGCGCTGTAACAAATCAAGAAATAATGTCTTCTCCTCTTATTACTATTAGTTCTAAATCGTCTCCATCAGAGGCAGCAGACATGATGTTACAACACAATGTAAGACATTTACTTGTTGTTGATCGTAGTAATGACAATAATAGTATTAACCCAAGCAAACCGATTGGCATAATTACACCACTTGACTTTACAAGATATCAGGAATACTCAAACGATAAGGAAAAAGACACCATTCAAAAGATATTAGAATACTACATATAAGCTTCTAATATGCTGACTAGCAGTCTTCAGACATTAACCTTATTTTGCAATTCTAGTCTGCCATGTTTTATTGCTTCTCTAATTATTGTAAATTCTACTTGCTCTGCCATCTTGCTTAACTTAGATATATCTTCCTTGTAATCCTCAAATGATGTATGTTCTTTGGAGCCCATAAACACTTCTTTGATATTATAACCTAACATTGCAGATTCAATTAAAAACCAGACATCTATTCCCGATCCGTCTGGAATCGAGTTAATTCTCAACAGGCTTTCCCAAACTTGAGCCCTGGCACATACTTCGCCGCTTAAAGGTTGTTCAAAATGGGATAATCCAGGGAAAAAATGTGTAACATTGGTCTTGCTATTAACTTTGTTACTGCTGCGTCTCTAGCATGTCTTGTATAAAAGCCTCTTGACATATCACAATTATCATCAATTAGAGACTAAACTAATTTATCAATCCACTCTGGTGTAAGGTTTCTTATATCTGCATCTAAAAAGAGAATGATATCCTCTGTCATAGCTTTTGTTCTGTCAATGACTGCTTTCACCCCTGCTCTCATTGCAAGGCCCTTCCCAGGAAAGATTTGGGACGGTTGCTGAATTACCTTAGCACCTGCCTTCGTAGCTAATTCAGCTGTCTTGTCAGTAGAATAGGCGTCGACTACCAATATCTCAGGCTCAAATTGACTCTGCTTCGCAGTCGAAATTGCTGTTTGAATAGTACCTTCTTCATTTTTTGCAGGAAATATTACGGTAACTCCAGGATCATAGTTATCAGGCATATTCTTATCAAATGTTAGGATTTACCAGTTTATATTAACCAGCCTATCGAATTGGAGAAGAGGAGATTATGCCATTAACGTGTCAAGGCCTCTTCTTGATTACATACTACCTACAAAAATTCAAGATATGAGCTTGCTAGTTTCAGACCCACTGCTTCTTCAGGGTCATGCACTTTCCTACAAAGGTGAGTATAATATATGGTTACTAGATTATAATTCCATGACGAGTACACTGTAATGCTAACATCATTCACTAGTAGGAATCAACTCCAATATGATAAATTAAATTATGGTATGTGTGGCTAAAGGTATAATATTGACAATATAATGTCACATTCACAGCCCAGCAGCAACGACAAACACCATTAGCGGTAGTTACAATACATGATGCCTGTCCTTTTTTCTCTACAAGAATATTCAAGTTCACTGATGAGCTCGAAAAGCTGGACATAAAGTACAATATTGCATTGGTACCGTTCTTTAAAGAAAAGCAAGACCTTCCAAGATTCCCCGAATTTATAGATAAAATCAATCATACAGAGCATGTGAAATAGCTTTACATGGTCTTTATCATGAGCGCAGAAATGGTAGATTTGATGATTTTCATACAATAACAAAGGCGGCAGCAGAGGAGGAAATACGTGCAGGACTTGATCTTTCATGAGATAGGAATAAAACCAAATGCGTTTGTACCTCCAGCTTGGAAGCTAAACAATAGCTCAATCGAGGTATTGCAGAAACTAGGATTTAATTTAGCAGAACCACAGGAGAAATTTGTGTTGCTTTCTCATAATGGATTCAAGAAAATAAAGGTTCCAAAGGTATTGAATTGGGATTCTACTGGCTATCCAGAGAAAAACGTCGTAAACATTGCCAAAGACGAAAGATGCTTCAGTCTTTTAATTAAAAAAACCCCCAGATTATCAGAATTGCTCTGCATTCACGAGATCCACATGATGCATTAGAAGAACAAAAGTATATGATAGGCAGGTTAAAAGGTCTAGGATACACCATGCTAACATATTGAGAGGTTAATCTAAATTGCAGGTAACGATATCCTGTTAATGGCAATTGCTTTACATTCAGCATAGGAAAAGATGGAAATAACTTTTATGCCTTTGCATAAAATCCAGACTTTCTCTCATATATTTGCCCATTTTGCATTGCTTTTTTGAGATAATTTCGTGCTTCGTCTTCTGTAAATTTGCCTGTCTTTATAAGTTCATTGATGAAATTCTTTTCCTCTACATCATTTCTATCTTGGCCGGACAGCGCAGTGAAAATTTCAATGAACATCTTTAACTTTGACACTTCGCTGTGGGGTTTACCATGCAGAACACCAAGATCTACTTTGCCTGTATTGACATCAACACCTGCAGTTTCTAGCATTCTCTGTACTAGGTATATTGCACGTTCTGCGTCTTCCGTTTCTACTCTATCCCTTAATAATATTTTTGCACGTGCTGTGGCCAATCTTATTAGGCCTTCAAGTTGTCTAGGAGTAACAGTGATCATCCCATCTGATTCAGCATTCCTCATTTTCATATAATAATTTCTAATTATATTGATTGCGTCTGTGGCCAATCTTGGCTCAATCTGTTTTGAAAATGCAAGATATTTGCTGAACAGATCAATATCAATAGCAGGTTGGGCGGCATGATCTGCATCTTGATGAATCTCTAAAATGTGACTTGCAACACGATTATCTTTCTCTCTTTCTGGAGTGTCTCTTATCACATACACAAGGTCGAATCTAGTTAAAAGTGGGATTGGTAGATTGACGTTCTCCGTTATATTCTTAAACGGATCATACTTGCCATACATTGGATTTGCTGCAGATAAAATAGAAGTCCTCGCATTTAGAGTTGCAACTATACCTCCTTTTGCAACAGAACATGTCTGTTGCTCCATAACTTCATGAAGCGCAGAACGATCTTCTGCTTTTATCTTGTCAAATTCATCAATGCATACTAACCCTTGATCTCCTAGGACTACAGCTCCAGCTTCAAGCATCATAATTCCAGATTTGTCCCGAATTACAGCGGCAGTTAAACCAGCTGCAGTTGAGCCTCTACCAGAAGTATATAGACCTCTTGGAGCAACTTTGGCAGCAAACTTTAGCATTTCGGATTTGGCTGTGCCTGGATCGCCAACCAAAAGAACATTGATATCGCCTCTACGAGTAGATCCGTCTTCTAACTTTTTTGTTACCGAACCCACAATCAATAGCAGTATCGCCTCTTTTATTACTTCGTGACCATAAACATGTGGAGCAAAAGAAGCAATTATTTTATCGTATGCATCGGATTTGCTTGCAATAGCAAGAATTTGTTTTTCATTTTCAGTGCTTATAGCTATTCTCTCAATAGTTCTGGTATCCTTAGTACCTGCATGTCCTCCCAGATACTCAATATTATTTCCTTCCATTCTTAGTTTGAAAAGACTGGTTTTCACTTGTGGAGAGATCTGTTCTTGCTCTATTCTCACTATTCCAGTTAACATTATTCTGTCACCTGGACGACACCTATCTACAAGATCTGCCATTACGGTAACTTCTACATAATGTGGGAGTTGACCTGCAGGCAGGTCTTCAGGAAGCTCTTGGAGTCTCACCATTTGAAAGTCTGTGAAAATGCTGTTATCTGGATCCATTTCAAGATCTTTTTCCGAACAGTTGAGGCATTTGGAGGGTTTTTTCAAGACTAATCCTTTTAGCTGAGCTCCATTGATTGTATTACAGTTAAGACACCTATATCCTATTTTCTTAGCAAGTGGTTTTACTTCAGATGACCTAACAACCATACCGGAAACTCCTATGAGTTTATCAATTACCTCTGCATTGATATCACGTAGTCCCTTTTGTACAGTATAATTCCCTATTCTAACTTTGATTTTATCTTGTATTTCTTGTGCGTAATCAGGATGAATTTCATTTAAAATGTATAATACTGCTGCATTAAAGGCCTCCAACATATCATCAGGATTATGTGTAATTTGCTTAGCAAGGTCTGGCCTGAAGGTATCGAAATCAATATAATCTACTACAAGCGAGCTAGAATTAGCAGCCATCATATGGTTAATTCTATTAAAATACTTGTAGTTTCCTTCCCTATCCTTAAATGCACGTAAAAATCTTTCCAGATCATTTACTAATGCAGCTGTAGTCTGTTCTTGTTGCTCAGCCAAACTTCAACACCTTTTGCTTGAATTCCGACGAATAACTATGAATTGAAAGGTAAAGCTCTTTTTCTTCAACTGAGAGTTTTGCCTCTAGTTCTGCAGAGAGTGGAGAAGCAGCAGCCAATTTTACAATCTTCTCAAGCCGCGAGGTCACAAATGAAACTAGCGAAACCATTATGCTTTCTTTTTCTCTTTCATCCAATCCTTCAATATAATCGTGGACTCTAGCATAAAAATCAGGATCTAGGCCAGATAGATCATGTGGCTTAGATATTCTCTCACGATTGAAAGCCCTTGAAATATATGTAGAATTACCATCCTCTTGAATTTCAAGGATATTTTGCTTAGATAATATTTTTGCTACCCACCGAGGGATAGATGATATATCCCCTTCTTTAGCGTCAATCGATACATTCTCTACTGATATCTTTACATTATGTGTATATGTTACTCTGACTTCTTGCAATAAATATTCCAAAAAGTATGCATTCTGGATAGCGTCAATCTTATTATAAAACCCCGAAACAGCCATTGTGATATATTCATTATATGATAGTCAATAGTTATATCTTTTATTGAGATAGCTTTTGTTAAGCTAAATGATAGAATTTTTTGGTTAGGTAAATAATGACATCTTTAGGCTCAAATCATAGTTTTTAAAATGGGAGAATAGAACAGTATTTGAAGCTCTTGATCCGTCTAATTAGGAAATGAAGAAAAGTGCTGATAATTATTGTAAAATAGTTATTAAAAGTATTGAATACTTGTTATATCATGAGTCAATCTCATAATGACAAAATAACGGATCCTTCTATTAGAAGGCTTTTTGAGGAGAAGAATTTCGTTTTTGTGTCCACATTAATGAGCAATGGCTATCCTCATACTACACCAACATGGGTAGATATTGAAGATGGCAATATCCTCATAAATACTGCGGTAGGAATAATAAAGCAGTAGAATGTATCAAGAGATCAAGATTATCTCTAGCAGTTGCGGACCACAATAATCCATATGACATAGTCACTGTAAGAGGAAGGGTAATTAGCAGATAAAATGAGATGCTGCTGAAAAACATATAGACAAGTTAGCAAAAAAGTATCTTGGCAAAGATGAATATCCTAATAGAACAGCAGGGGAGAAGAGAGTCATACTAAAAGTAAAGCCTGAAAGGATATTTCATATGATATAGATATGATGATAGGAATACATGTTAACTAGTCGTTAGTAGTCACTTACCTGTTCCTATTTCTTGCTTTAAAGCATCTCCGAAGCTG
>JBKPMB010000260.1:0-7070 GCA_046731995.1 Thermoproteota archaeon
AAGTTGAAGAATGCAATATTCTTCTTTCGAAGCTTACTTCAAAAGATAAAAAAAATGTAGCAGTACACACATTCTATGAATGGATAAATCCGATTACTGATGAAGGAGGCGGAGCATATCCATTTAGAACTGGTATATCGACTGTAAGATTAGCGATCACTGATCTGGTTCAAAAAATAAGGACAAAGCGTTTTGCCTAGTTGTAACTCGACTACAATAGAATTGAAGAGTATTATTATTATTGTTGCTTGCTATGCATTAGTGAGTGAGGGATAGATAAATGGATCGATGATAAATGTAGCAAATTATATGACTGTTATTGAAAGTTCTGTTTCTTGCGATCAGCAGATTACAAGAGGGATTGATAGTTATTTATAATACACCAATAAAGATTCAGCATCAAAATATCATCATATCTTTTATTTTTTTCTTTTTACTCTTAATTCATGTTCATCTAACACTAATAGAAAGTCTAAGAACTGAAACATGCGGATACTGACCATAATTGATTATAGCTAAATGTATACTATATAGCGTTCTACCATATATCTAACTAACAGTACCAGGTACACTTACTATATGGGTATATATGCTGCGATAGTATGAGCAGGAGTAGTGAGTGAGAGACGTACTACTTTTAGTTATTGAGCTGCAGCTCTCCCATTAAGCGATCGTATCATACCAATTAATCTCTCCAGATCTTCTTCATTTAACTTCTCAACATCATCGATTCTGTTCTTTATTAGCTCTTTAGTATCGTCAAGCAGATCTGACTTCTTAGTTTGCTTTAATTTTGCAGCTGTGAATTTAGAGCTCATGATAGGAATAACTGCCCACAGCATTCCAATACCTACAAATGCAACCAAGGTTGCTACTACTTTTCCCCACAATGTAACTGGATAGTATTCACCGTATGCTACAGTAGTTATTGTTTCTACAGCCCACCAGAGAGCCTGGCCTGGAGTCGTTATACTTGCATCTGAATTGCCTGCCTCAGCTAAGTACTCAGCGAATGCTCCGACGATTATAGTGACTGCAGCAAATAAGCCTAGTAGAACTATTTCGCTATTCCCTAGCTGTGATACCATATTATATAGCCTAGCAGTTCTGAAGAATGCAATAAATTGAATGTTATAATAAGGAAATACAGATAGCAAGACCAATGGCATCATTGCAGGAAATTCATACCAATGAATTAAAATAAATCTTAACTTGCGGTCGGATTCTTTGATCCTAAAGTAAAAATCTCTAGCTAACAATATAACAACAAACAAATCGAAAATATACAATAGTAGTTTCCCAGTCCCATTTAGCGGAAACAAATAGTCAAGAAGAACTAATAATAAAGAGGCAAGAGTTGGTATCGCAGTTATTACATTCCAGGTTTTATTCATATCTACTAACGAAGTAAAGGTCGTATAAAGGAGTACTGAGCAGATTATTGACATATACTATAATGAAAGAAAATGAAGATCTTTTTGGTAATTATAATTAAGTGTGAAAGATTATTGCATTTGGTTGCATATTGAAATATGCATTCTAGAATTTGTGTTTTTAATAACTCGAATCTGAAAAACACGTGTGTATGTAAAGTTGATCCACACTCATATTTCCGATCACATCTTGTGCACCAAATCAACGACTACTTCTATGTACAGTACCAATAGAGATGTTGTTAGTACGACAGTTTGGCTAAGACAGAGGCCACGTAATGGTAATTACTAGAGCCAATCAATAATACCCATGAGGTTTTGATTTAGATGTCTTTTCAGTTGTTCAGTAGTCATTGTTATTCATTGATAATATGTGACTTCCATATACAATTCCAAATAAACATATCAATGTCACGATTTTTTATGTATAGGTATTATTATGATACAAACTCGTTGAACAATAAGACAGAAGTCTTTTATGCATATTCCTACAATAGTCTACCAGTGCTAGCATCACAAAATGGATCTCCACGATGGCTTAGATTATTGCAAGTTGTCTTGGGGCTAATTTCAATTGGGCTCTCAATAGCAGTATTAGCGTCCCCTGCATCTGCTATTGTGACTGTCGTTATATTGATTTCGGTAGTTTTGTTCATAGTTGGAATTGAAAGAATTGCAAGTGGAATATCAGCAGCGTCTACTAAAATATCATCTAGCGTTGTAAATATTGGAATAGGAGTACTAGTATTAATACTAGCCTCTGTAGCTATGGCATATCCACTAGAGTCTGCAGCGTTTTTGATAATATTAGGAGCAATCGCCTTGTTGTTTAGTGGTATTGCAAGGTTAATACATGGATTTATGGACAGCAACCATGCAGGATGGTCAAGGGCTGCACTTATCTTCGTGGGAATATTAAGCATCGTTATATCTCTCATAGTTTTAGCACATCCTGCTAGTATTGGCATTCCTCTTTTGGCCTTTATGTTAGCGGTAGCGCTCATAATTATCGGAATAGAGATGGTAGCTTTGGGAGTAGCAGGCAGGCGAAGATTCAGTTCAAGAGCAACTGAAGAAAGCATGTTATAATAAAAGAATTGTTTGGCTCTGGCAGAAGGCCCTGGAGAAACAAAAAATAAAGGCTGGGAAAAACAAAACAAAAAAGGTGGGGGCACGAGTATGGACAAAACAGGCACCACCAGTTCTGTTGTAATACGTGTACCACAAGTGATGCCCGAATTTCATGATGTAATATAGATTATCAGATCGGACTAATCTCTACTTTAGTAAAGAGATGTCAGAAAAAGATTCCCAAAGGTGTTTGCAGATAATTACAAGAGCTTTATTAGGCACGATACGCTAAAGAAAGAAAACATAAATACTACTAAGAGGAACATGTTCTAGATTTGAGACACATAAACAATACTAACGACAATATTATAACAAAATGTTCGAAGATCAGTATAGCTCTGATTATGAAAAGAACGACAACGCTTGCGATTGCAGTGTGTATTCCTCTAGTATTAGCCATCGTTGTAGGTTCTGTTACTCATCAGGTAGCTAATGCGCAGCTTACTCCCGCACAGCAACAAGCTCTTCAAAGCCTTGCGACGACAGGCTTTACTAATCAACAGACAGTAACTGTTGGTGGACAGAATTTTACGCTCCCATATAGCATTAGAGAGGGTCAAGTTGTTGCGATAGTACCAGCTCCACCCACAACTAGCCTAGATGTAATCCTTGCCCCTACACAATTTGCCAAAACTTATGGAGTATTCACTATACAAATACCTAGACATCTATTAGATTCCAAAAATCCAGATGGTTCTGATAAAGCATTTCGCTTAACGTTAGATGGACATGGTTTAACATGGAAACAACTGAAAAGCAGCAATACCGATAGAACAATAGGTCTTTACTTTGGGGCCAGCAATGGTTTCGTACAGATATTTGGTACCCAAATGGCGCGTTAGAATGGATCAAATAATAATAGATATCCATTATTCAATTTTTATTTAATTATTTTTTTCATTCAATAATAATCTGACGAGTTCTTCTGCTTTTGCCTAAACGTTAATTTAAACTTGAATGTTGGAGATTAGATTTTTGGATAATTGCTAGAACTTCAGTAAATGCGGAGTGGAGAAACAAACTTGAAAAAATTGGCTTTATAATCGCGGATAGATCAATGATGCATAAAAACAGAGCAGCTAACACCTTAAGTATCGAAAGCCAAAAACCGCTACTTAAATTAGTAATAATATTTTTTAATGAATATCTGAATCTTGTATATCCATAGCTGTTGGCATTTTCTTTGTTAACTGTACTAGGGTGTCTAGGTTTGTAAAAAGTCTAATCATATCTGTATCTTCATTTTTCACGTTGCCTCTTAGAAGAATTTGATTTCCAGAACCAGTATAAAATGAAATCGATTTTTGACCTGGATTTTGGTTCAAACCAGTTGGCACAATTAAAGTAGTATCAGGCCAGCCTTGTTGAATGTTAATTTTATAAGACATAGAAGAATCAGCGGTAGCAGCGTCACCGTGTAGGTAACCGTTTCCGAGATTTAAACTTAGATTGAGTTTCATATATATAGACATAGCCCAAAGTTCTATTTATCATTGTTGTGCGTTATAGTTTCTATTGGCTGTCGAGCATTTGAAAATTTAAAATAAAGCAATAATAATAAATAGACATTAGTAACATTTAACCAAAAATATCAGATTATATGATGGTGTGATACATGTCTGAATATATATACGCACATACATATATATATAGCCTGTTGTATTGATGCGATCAATATATAACGAATGTAAACACCAATCTCAAGATCCAACTCTTTTCATCTTTGAACTACATTTGGGACATGCGATTTGCTTATGTGGTGTTCCACAAGTCATACAATAATATTTTAGTGAACTGTCTCCAAACATTGTAGATGAAGATAGTGAACCAATTCCTCCTCCACCACCCCCGATTCCCATCCTCTTCATCATTCTCTTTCTCATGTAGAGGTTAAGCAAAATGAATACCCCTATTATAGTAACTAGCGATATAGGAAAGGGTACTAACATAGAAATTACAATGCTAATACCAAGTGATATTCCAAGCCACATCAGTTGATTGATGATGAATTGTTTATTATTATTATTATTATTATAACTCATCTTTTTCACCCCTAACTCTACCCTTTGTTAAGGTCACCATTGCTCAAAAAGTTGATGATAACTTCTTTTTGTATTAACATTCATTAATATATCTTATCGGATATATATTAATATATAGAGGCACAGTACTGTAGCGCAAATGTAATCCACACTACAAATTTGCAGATAATATAATCTCTTATGAATATTTATTAGGTATAACAAAGTGACTGGCCGATGCTAATTATCTACGTGCAACAGGTTATCAGGTACATACATACAAAATGCACGAGTGTACATGTCTAAAAAGTTATATGAGGACTTGAAATACATATGAAATTTTATTGTAGTAAGAATAATTATTTCAGTTCGGCAGCTTTACATAATAAGGTTGTCAATTGTCGAGGTTTTTATGCTATCTAATACCATTAAAGTTATGGGTTTATATTAGTTTTCAATTAATAGCATTGCCATGTCTAATACTAGAAAAGAGCAACAACGAAAAGACGAAGATACAACATCAACTGCATATATCGATACACAAACTACTACGTCATCATCTTCTTCACAAGTACAGCAACAACAACAACAACAACAACAACAACAACAACAACAACAACAAGCAGTCAATAAAGCATTAGACGAGACTAGAGACAACATTAGAAAAGCAACAGATGAAGCAAGAAAAGATATTCCACGTTATACCCAGGCTATTAATGAATATCAGGAACAGACCATTCAAGTAACTATAGAAATAACTGATTACTACGTAGAATCACAAAAAGAGATTATCAATTCATTTCAATCAGCATGGGTTCCTGCAATAGAGAGGATATATGCTGCTTTTTGGAATTATTGGATGTCTCCTAGAATGTTAACAGACATATATGCGAGGACTGTCAGCAATATTGCAGATAATACAATTGCTACAACAAGGCTCGCAAATAATGCCATATTTTCAAACTTAGAGGTGTTCAGAACATCTATTCAGATCACAAGACATAATCTAAAGGAATTCTCTAGAATAGGGGTTAATGCAGCAAGGACATATGAACAAACAACAAGAGATACGACGACAACAACAATAGGGTCAAAGATGGATCTATCATCATCATAGAGTTTTATTTAATCCCAAAATGACCTAGGATTACCAATTAGCTCATTTGATAATATAGGGATGTCGGCAGTTGGGCCTATACAGTCATAGTAACTGTAATTCTATCATCAATTACAATATCCATTACTGTCAACGGTACAGAAGGTACTTATCCTAGTCCAGTTGCATTTAATATTATGTTTGGTGCGGGGCTTGTAATGCTGGTGGCATCTGTAATCCTAGGCATTAGAATGAAACGCCTTGCTTCAAGAATGGTGCCTTTGACAGCCAATGATATAGCGTAAGCTATTAGAACACATTCGGGCCTTATAGTCCTGTCAGCAGAATAGTGAACATTATAATTTTATACAAATTATCTGATGAGAATCACGATAAAAATGAGATATGCATTGATAAGATGGAAGTTAAATAGTGAGGTCTACAGAGTTCAAAAATTTGTAGTTACCTGGTTAGTCCTTTTTATTTATTTTTCATTCATTATTTTCTGAAGCGTTTTATCTAGTTCCTTAATTTCATCATTATTGAACAAAGTATTATTCAATATATCCCTTCAATTTCTTGCTTCTTGTAGTGGATATCGTCTATTAATCCACTAACACTAGATAATCCCTCCGTTGCTTCTGCAACTCTATCAGCAATAATGGGCCTAGTCGTTTCTTGACACCATTTAACGAATCTGGCCATAGTTGGAGTTAACTTATAATCATCTATGGATATAGCTCTACGGTAATCTCTATTAGGCCATACTTGCAGCAATTTATAACGCAACCAATTCCAAAAGGCTTGTGGTCCTGCAGTTGCTAGTATTGTATTTAGCTCAATTCTGTTATCCCTCAGATAGTCTATGAACTTGATATCAGTGTTAGCGTCTTCAAAGGGGCCGTTGTAATAAATATTGACTGCTAGCATTAATTTGTCTAATTGCTTCGGAACGTGAGCTTGCAGATTTTATAATGTCATTATACATTTTGCCTTTACAATCACATAGATTGACTAATGCTTCCCAGTGTGAATTTTCTTTGGTCCCTTCAACTAAATCCTCCAATTTTAGGCCTAGCCCAGGATTTGTCTCATTTATCTCCTTTATTGTGTTAATGTCTATGCCTAGTCTGATAGCACCAGGAATTTTAAGCCCTATCCCAACACCGCTACTATCGCAATCAGTTAGCACAGCCAAGTGTCCAACGTATTTTGGAACATAACGGTCGGTGTAATCTTTTGATACTTGCGTCTGACCATTACACAGCCTAGATAATGCTATACCATATTCAGATACAAAGCCTTGTGATTCGATAAAGGCAATTCCATTACTTTGAGTAAATGGAATTATGGTATAAAAGCTGATGCTTGGTCCAGCTTCTGAGCCAA
>JBKPMB010000261.1:0-6870 GCA_046731995.1 Thermoproteota archaeon
TGGATGAGCTGCTGTCAGCAGCAGCTGTTGCGTATTGATTATAAAAATAAGAAGATGATGATGATAAATATGGCATCAATGCTAAGGAAGTCAAAAAAATATGGGCATGATTCCCAACGTTCACTAACCATTCGATTCTTCTTCTTGCTGTCTAGTGGCTGGCTTACCTATTCTGTAGATATTATAGTTCTCAGTCTTCTTTATTTTACCAGCTTTTTCTGTGGGCTCGATCATCAAGACTGATCCTCCTGCATCGAGTTTTCCAGTAGATATCAATCTTTAGTGTAGTTTATCGTAACTAACCAATCCATTATTGTCATTCGTTGATAATTCTTCGAAAGCATGCCAAAATATTGGTTCGTTTATTTTATAGTCAAGTAAATTTTACCTCTTTTGATTCCAAGATGAGATCATCCTTAAGATAAGCATTATTATTGTTTGATAAGATTAATTGTCATCCATAATTATAGGAACAATAGTCGAGCATTTTCATGATCTGTGGATAGAAATGTTTCCCCGAATTTCTTAAATATACAATTTCATTGACTATCGATAAATGCATCCCACGGGTTTTGGTAGGAAAGATGAGAAACAACAACTACCCTAATTATAAAATACTGCTTCGTCGCTTTGCATAGTACATGATTTTATTATCATATGTGAAATCCAGCTTGTTCTTTACTGTATGTGTATTGTCTACCTTGCCAGACTATAGGTCTTGTCTTTCCAGATATTAGTAAAGGAACGACATTATATACACAGGCAGCGATTACAAACATTGACGCAAAAGGAATTCCTAGCGAACACAATGGTGTTATACCGTATTCTTTACACTTCGCCGAGCATCCAATAAACATTACTATACAAGGTATTAGGCTAAGCAAAGTCAAATTTGAAAAATATAAAGGTGCCCCAGAGTCAGAGGTAAAAAATAATTTCTCAAAAATAGTATGGTAGGTAATAACTATGAAGCTGATAACAAATGGTAGCGTACAAGCAAAAAAGATAACCAGTAAGTTCATGATAACTTTAAACTTATTTTTAACTATAAGTGGTGCCAAAGTTCTTCCTATTGCATGCCAGAATGCTTTAACTTCTTCAGAGCATGGAGTATACGCCATCCCCTTTAGTGCTACAAGTTTCATATTGTATCCTCCTTTCTTGATAAGTACTCCAAGTGCTTTATCTTCTTGTATAGCATCGTGAACAGATTCAAATGTACCTATATTGACAAAAGTTTCTCTCTTTATAAGAAAAAAAGAACCCATAAGGTAAGCAACCTTGGATTTGCAATCATTTACATCAGCTGAACCTACCTTAAACAAAATATTGACAAAATCCCATGCAGGTATGATAATTTTTGACCAAAATCTATTGAGCTTTTCTGACGACGGAATGCCAGTTAGTACATCTAGATTTTCTTTCTGCATATAGGAAACTGCTTTTTGGATTAGATGTTTGCTAACATAATTCGTATCAGCATCAGCAAAAAGCAATATTGTTCCTCTGCTTTGTAAGTAACCCTTCTCTGAAGCCCAAGTCTTACCAGTCCATTTGTCAGGCTTGCATTTTAGCGACAGAATTTTTAATTTCTCTTCTACTGGCAATCCAATGGCCTTAAGATTCTTTTTATTTTTGATATCTTCCATAATAGTTAATGTGTTATCAGTTGAGTTGTCATCTACTGCAATTATTTCAAAATTGGGGTAATCTTGACATAACAAAGACAATAAACATCTTTCAATGTAGTCTTCTTCATTTCTTGCAGGAACTATTACACTGACAAACGGTAAATCTTCTTTTGAGGTATTTGAAAATGCAGTGGTAGTGTTATTATCATCATTATTACTTGCACAATCTATATCATTGTAATAATGATAACTCGATATTAGCGAATAACTGCTGTTGTTATCATACTCATTATCCTTTCCTCTATATTTTTGATATTTGTTATTTGCAGCTAAATATCTGGCATTGGAATCCACTCCCAAATTCTGGTTGTCAAAATATGCTTTTTGATCTAAATCTATAATCGGCATCGTTAAGCGCGATCTAAAAAAGAACAAACACAAATAACAGCATGAAAAAATCATCAAAACAAATAATGCTGTTTCCATACCATAATAGATAAAATTAATCATGGTACACATCAATATAGCACGATAAATGATTTAAAGATGATATGATTCCAGTTATTTGATTAAGATTAGCTAGCCTACTCCAGCTGGAGCGTGACTTTTCTGGCTATGCTCCATACTAACATGGGAGTTTAATGTCTCAGCACTATCAAAAACTTTGTCACATATACTACAGCGATATTCCCTAACAGAAGAAGAACGTTTACGATTTGAAGCTGCAGCCATTACCTATCATTTTGAGTCCATATGTATAAACATGTAGTTAACAGTTCAGGTATTCAAATGGTAGTTTGACTAGAAATAAAGGCAGACACGCTTATGAACTACCGAACAAACCATAAGGAGTATAGAAACGCTCAGTTGGTTTGTCTTGGCGTTTTGCAGATTGTTCCTCTATTGTAACTGCAATAACTTGACTGAAAATGAATCATGTCGACAGTAGGCATATTGGTGTTTGTTGGATTTTTGCAGACACTCATACTGTTAACATAAGCATCTATCTCTCCATGTCCAGCAAGTTCCGCCAAGCCATCTCCCTTCAAGTGGGCTAGGTGGCAGCATCACATTTAGCATAACACTGCCAGCAATATTTACCTCACAATGAGCAGAAAATAGTGTATGGCTCTCTGTATCACTCTTACTTTTGATATTAAATGAAACATCAACAAGCGGCTCCGAATTATATATTCAAATGATTGACTTATTCTAAAGTCAGTCAATACCAATTTTGGGCGTTCTAATTGGATCAATGTTGGGAGATATTCAAACGCTATTAAAAATTTAAAGGTTAGCTGATTTTGTTTTCAATAGCCTGGCGAAATGATAGAGCTAAGTTCGTGCTAATATTAACCGTGAGCATGGAACACCCGCTTAAAATCACTCATGGGAAATGGAACATTTGAGCTCAGCTATGGAACACCAAGAACATTAACAAGTACAACGGAGAAGAGACAAAGTACAAGAGCTTTGCAGCAAAGGTTATAGTAAAAGAGAGATATCACATATGCTGCAAGTTGGATTAGCTACAGTGAGTAGAGATATATCCTATGTTAGGAATGAAGCCAAAGCCAATATCAAAAAATACATTGATGAAAGACTGCCAGAGGAATATGAAAAGGGTCTTGTAGGGCCAAATGCGATTACAAAAGTCTAAATTAATGCGTATAGACTAGATACATGATTTGATTATAGAATCAAACCATATTGAATATTTTTTAGCACAAAATTAGTTAACCTTCAATATATTACTACTACACATTATCATTACTGCCAGTTTGAGTTCGAGCTGTTATGGTTAACCTGCCATTAACCACCCATTTAGCACTGCCAAGTTCCTGACCTTGTGGGCCTGCGGCCCTTGGAATGTCTATCTCTAGCTCTTGGAAATTGTACGATATTTCTGCTCCTTTTCCTGTTAATCTGTCAAAGAGATCTGTTAGAAGATTTGCCCATTGGGTAGTTTGTTGACTTGATTTTTCATTGATCGACATTTTAGCCATGTTGTTACATGGTTTTAAAGTTTATAAGAATTTATGTAAGCCTTTAGAACAACAATACAGCAAACACGAGATGATACAAAAGAATTATCTAGAATGAGCGTAAATGCTGCTCGATCTATAGAAGACGTTGTCAACAGTTATGCATCATATTCTACTTCCTCTGACTTCTACAGTAGTCGTAGTGGGTTAGGTGGGTTAGGTTATGCCTTTAATGAAGGACAGCAACAACAACAAATTCCATCAAGACAAAATGAAGATGCTCAAAATGTGAAGGCACAAAATCATATTGCTGGCCAAAGAACACAGCAAACTATAACAGATCTACCAACAGCCGCGACAGTAGGACAAGCTCTAAAGGACCTGAGATTTCCAGCAGATAAAAGAAGAATACAGTTATTTGTGCAAACAACAACGATCCGATAACAATTCAGAATGTATCTGATGTTTCTAAAGCAGCAGGTCTAGTTGAGTGATAGAACAGCTTTTTAGTTGAGTTGCAGAGCAGCAACTATGATAGCATGTAAACAAACTACAACGCCACAACAGCTGCCAGCAACAAAAATAAGAACTATGTGATGTCTACATATGATCCTCTAGAAACCAAACATATCTCCAATCCCGCTACCCTGCTGGCACTACCACCACTTCCTCCTCCTAAGAATCCGTCAAATATTGACTGAAGTCCCTGAGGGTTATTGTTAGATTGCTCATTTAATATATCAACTTCATGTTGTGTATATTGTCTGGCTTGTTCTGGGTCTTGTATGCCGGTATTTTGTTGTACATGTCTTACTAATTCATGATATTTGTTCAATCCTCCTAGACCTGATAAGATGGAACCTATAGCTCCGCCGCCACCGTTACCTTGTTGACCACCAACCGTAAGACCAGATAGCATACTACCTATACGTACAATGCCTCCTCCACCCATCATTTCCTGCACCAAGAATCCAATTATCGCACTCATTACTGAGCTACCCCATTGATTGATCAGCTCCGCTTCTCTGTGAAAACATTCCTGCCAGGCTTTCTATACTCATATTCGTAAATGGAACAAGATATTATTTAGCGATTATATGCACATTGTCTAAGGACAGAGATCCCTAGTCTAAATTGTTAACATTAAAAACCATGTAATCTATGAGCTTATTAGAATAAGAAAGTGCATTTTGCAAGGAGAACATCTCCATGCGTTTTGATAATATCCATGCTGGTATTGATCTTGCTTACATCATCGTTTATAACTACAATGTTTGTGCATAAGGTAGCATATGCTCAAAATTCTAAGCTGGATTTGGAAACACAACTACTCTCGCCCTTCCAAATGGTAAAAGCATTCCTATAAACTATCTGGTAAAGACAGGTAAAGTCTTAGGTCTAGGATTAGACAAAGTAGGGCAACGCTTGGTGTGAATATTTCGTCGCCATCTGCAGAGTAAGTCTTGATATGCTTTTGCTTCTCTTCTGAAATTCATGTTCTGAAATAAATATTGCATCATTGTCCTCATTTCTCCAAATTGTCCGCCAAGGCCTTCTTGTAATGCTTGAGCAGCTTTAGGATCTGGTTTATCTGAAGGAGGTATTCTGTTAGGTAGTTGATTTATTGACGAAAACATTATTCTATTCTTTCAGAGGTGTATGGTAAACTAGTTATTGCTTTTAGCTATTTTCTATAGTACATATTTTGATTTTGATTACACAAGGCTCGCGAAGCTATAACAGCCTATATAACAAAATGATATCATTCTACTGCAATTTGTTTAGCTAATCTAGTACAAAGTTGAAGATGCTTCTTTTCTTCCTCTAGAATTGCTTTTACTTTAGTTGAGAATTTTCTGTCTTTGACTAGCTTTCCTGCCATAGCACTTAGAACTTCATAATGTGTTACCTCTCCTCCTTCAGCCAAGCAAAGAAATTCTATTGCTTCAGAAGAATCTGGGCTTTCTCCAAGATATGTCTTCATCATTTCAGAAGCTTTTTGTGCAGTTTCATTTGCTGCTTCTTGTATATTGGAGGAGTCTAAGCCTTGTGATCCTGATAGATTTTCCATTAATTCTTCAAGGTCTGTTTGATGATTGTTGGCTTGTTTTCTCATCTTTTCCAGTTTATCTTTCATTCCACCTTTATCTAGCAGCCCTTTTGAACTAAGCTCCTCTACTGCTTTTTGAGCAGCCATTTCTAAGCCAAGAGCTTCACCTATTTTCGTTTCAATTTCCTGTTTCTTATTATTATCAACAGAACTCATATCTGGCATATGAGATAGCTTTTAATCTTTATAGCCACTTGAGAAGATAGATCGTTATTATTTTTCTGGAAATAATTCGGGGCAACATTCTTCTTCTCTCGATGATTATCTAGCAAATTTAGCAAGCTGTTTTGATATTTCAATCATCTTCTTCGTATCCTTGCTTATTGGAGAAGAGGTATAACAGAATATTACATGCTCAACTACAGGATTATGAAATAACATATCAATTACTATTAAAGCCTGGGTCACATGCATTAAGGGAATTTATAAGAACTCGTACATAGATGTAACGGTAATTAAAGACAAGATGGCTCAAATATTGTAGTTCTTGTTAGTGTGGCCCCAGAGCATGTTGGTGGATTACCTCTACTTTGCTTGGGAGTAGCTTATGACAAATCGCAAGAAAGACTAATATCAACACATTTCAAGATTCCGAAGCCGAATAGAAACCGAGAAGAAAAAACTAGTGAATACTGCAACGGATACCCTATTCCATCAGGTATGGGTCAGAGGCCGCAGCAGTAGATTGTAGGCATTCATAACGTCTTGATGCGCATCATATAATGCATATGGGCCAATTGCTATAATAACAAAGACCAGCTTTAGCAGTACTACTATGATGATTATCGCAACAATCACGAGTATTATTGTCCATAAAAGGCCTAGAACCATAACAATCTCAGTTAGTCAATATACTATAAACATAATTTTTACCACAGAAAATTGTATTTCTTTCAACATTTGACGTGAACGAGCTTCATCAACGTCGATTTTCTGCAAATATATTCAAGAGGATTCAATTCTACGAAGGAATGATCCCACTAATACCATTATATACCATTCAATACCTGACAATACTAGTCATTATATACCATGTGGTGAACAGTAAAGAAGATGTCAACATCAAAAAAACAGGATCGAAAAGAAGATAACAATATAAACGAAACATATTCACAACTTCAACGTGAACAGGAACAAGCAGTAA
>JBKPMB010000262.1:0-13432 GCA_046731995.1 Thermoproteota archaeon
GAAATACAATATCCATAAATATTATTGGGCTGGCCAGATGCGTCTGTATACACAGTTATCATTTGCAATATTATCTCATCTGCTTTATAATCTTGCTAAGATGTCTGAAATATGTTAAGGTTTCTATCTTATTACGATGAGTTCATGTTCAGTGATATTTAGTATCAAGTTGCTAAAATTAACAATTCCCTATGAACAGTCTTTCAACCTCACTCCATACTATGGAAGCCTACGGAGATCAATAAAGAGGATTATTAATTATTTCTAACGCAACAACTAATAGCAATTCTACCAATTCTTACTTTTAACCTACAAATGAGCCGATTTATTGCAGTATGCGCTATAGAACTTTTGCATACATTCCATACATTGATGGCTCTTTAACTCCAGTTTGAAATGATATTTATATCTTAAACGATCCAATTGTAATGCCATCAGTTGATTGATCTCTTACGTGTAAGCAATCTCAAAAAATACTTTCCAGTTAAAAGGAGCGTTCGCGAGATCTTACGCTTTGATAAAGAACATAACGTCAAAGCAGTAGATGGCGTAAGCTTTAGTGTACAAAATGGAAAAGTTTTTGTTCTTGCTGGAGAATCAGGCTCAGGTAAGACCACAGTAGCAAGATTAATTCTACGAGCTATCGAACCTGACAGTGGTTCTATAATATTTGATGGAGATGATATTACAAAAAGAACAGAGACAGAGCTGAGGAAAGTTAGAACAAGCATACAAATGGTATATCAGGACCCATATACATCGTTAAACCCTCGCATGAAAATATTGGATATAATCATGGAACCACTGAATATCAATGACAAGCATAGTTCAAAGGTTGAAAAAAAAGAAAAAGTTTTGCAAACATTGGAGGACGTGCGGCTAAGACCTGCAGAAGAAATTTCAGAAAAATTTCCACACATGCTATCAGGAGGTCAGAGACAAAGGGTAGCACTGGCAAGAGCTATAGTCCTAACACCTAAATTAATAATAGCTGACGAGCCTGTTTCGATGCTTGATGTTTCTGTGAGAGCCGAAATATTGGAACTAATGGGAAACCTAAAGGAGCGACTGAATGTTTCTTATATCTATATTACCCATGACCTCTCTACGGCTAGATATATCGGTGATGATATTGCTATAATGCGTGATGGTAGGATAGCAGAAGTAGGAAATATAGACCAAGTTTTGTTGTATCCGACTCATCCTTATACCAAGGCATTGATCGAGGCTGTTTCTGAGCCCGATCCAGGAAATTTACAACGTGAAAAAAATATAAATCTTAACTTGTGAAATTAGCGCATCTCTGAACTTGAATGTAAACAAACAATACCAAGGTCATATATATTGTTTCTTGAATATCTACTAAATATTGTCATTCGATGTAATTTCTGCCATGGCTTGGTTGCTAGAATGTTTATATTTGACAATCTGCGACATGCCTTCTTTGGGATATACTCCATAAATTATGTCTGCTTTGGCCACGGTTGTGTCTTTTAGGGAGACTACAATTATTTGGTTATCTCTTGAGCGCAATAATAAAACTCTTGATAACCGATCGTTATTCTCAGCATCAAGGTGCGCATCTATCTCATCCATAAGATAGAACGGCGAAGGCTTTAGAGATTGAAGTGCTAGCAGAAAAATTGCGGCTGCTATAGTCTTCTCGCCTCCGGATAATGCCGTAGACTCACGACCCGGCTTACCGGGAAATTGAGCCATTAACGTTATTCCGCTGGAAAAAATATCTTCTACATTCTCTATCTCCAACCAAGCCTGCCCCCCTGCCACTTCTGAAAAACTATTGCGAATATCCTCATTGACCTTTCTAAATGCCTCCATGAAAACATCGTTTTTTTCTTTGATGACCGCTTCTATGAAAAGGACAATAGAGTTGCGTTCTGATTCTAATTGATTCTGTCTGGTTGATATGCCACGATATCCATCAATTACTTGGACATAACTTTCATGAGCACGCAGGTTAATTCTAGTCTTAGTTGCTTCAAGTTCAGCAGTTAGCTCTTTAATAGTGAGATCCACCTCAAATGCTTCCAATTGACCTTTTTCCTTGTAGCCCAGAGAATTTAGATCGTTATAGAGACGTGATTGTTCTGAAGAGTTATCAAGGATATCCCGTCGAAGCATAGTTATCTCCCTTTCAATAACATTATATTCTTTTGAGATTTTCTTTTCTGTATCCCTTAGGTCTTTTATTTTATGTTCGTATTCTTGCAACAAGCTGTAGGAGCTGCCCGATGAATCTATTCCTTGCTGCTCTTTTTCTCGTAATATTTGAAGTTCTGATTCCAGTGATTCTAACTTAGTGCTAAATGCAATTACTTGTTTACTCATTTCTTGAACCTCAGATTTTGACAGCTGCATTTGCTCATCAATTCCTTTCAAATTTTGCAGACCCAAGTCAATTTGGTTGTTTAAAGATAACGACGAAGTAGTCAATTCCCGAATTTCGATGTCTAATTCCTCAATAGATCTCAGGACCTCATTCTTTCTCATCATTTTGACTCGAATATCTTCACTAGCGGTCATAACCTGATCTAAGTCCCGTATGCTACGATAAATACTGTCAATAATGTTGGTCAGCAATAGCATTTGTTTCTGATATCTCTTTAATTCATATACCCATGAGTCTTTTTCCGATTGTATTGCAGCGCTATCCAAAACAAGCTTGTCTAATATTTTGTCTGTTTGGTTTTTAGATGCCTCTAGTGTCGAAAATTGTAGACGAATACCAGCAATTTTTGCTTCTGCCTTAATCTTTTCTGTTTCAGAGTCACTGATCTTGGCTACATTATCTGCGAGCTCTGAACTCTTCTTTTCTGTCAGTATTTTTAAATTACTAACTAGAATTCTTAAACCCCTCACGGAGTCGGCCAGAAGAATTGCCTTTGTAAGGTCCGAGATTTGTGATCCAAAATCGAGCAAAAGTCCTCTTCCGGAAGGTTCAAAGAGTAAACCATCAATCGCGACTGTCCTATATCCTTGTTGTGCCAATATGTAGGCTGCAGTAGGTGTCTTAACTAGAAGTGTATTACCAAACAGAAAACTAGAGAGATTCTTGTAATCACAAGATACAAAATCAGCAAGATTGCCCATAACGTTAACGTCGTCCTTTAGAAATTTAGGCGCCTTAATGTGTCCAAGAATATCTAGCGGTATCATTCTAAGGCGAGGTAGTTTTCGCAATTTTATGTATCGAGCTATCGAAATCATTGATTTAGTATCTTTGACTATTATGGCCTTCAACCATTCCGATGCGGCCGCGAAAATTGCCCTTTCGTACTTTCTATCGTACTTTATTGCATTGTGAACCAATTCTTTGATTCCATGGGTTGCTGTGTCCTTGATCAGCTGTGCTATAGCTACATCTTCATAATTTAGATTTCTTACTATATCCTCTTTTATCTCGTATGTCCTGGCTAAATTATCGGCTTTGTTTAATAAACTATGTGAGCTCGACAGCTCCTCATCAAGTTTGATTTTGGAGTGCTTAAACTTTTCAATAAGTCTTGTCTTGCTGTTCAAGAGGGTCATATGCTGTTCTAGGTTTTTGGTCAGCTCAGAGAGTGCAGTGTTTATCTGTTCTATTTCAGCTTTCCTGGATGAGACAAGTGATGCATTTAGCGTCAATTTATCGTTGTTTACTCTAATCTTTTCTTCCAATCTTGCCACTGATATAGAGATGCTATTTTTAATCAATGAAAGCCGTTTATACCGATAATCTAATTTTGCTTTAGATCGATCATACGTAGTATTCTTCGAAGCAAGAATTTCGATCTCAGAGTTAATATGACTCAGATCAGTCTTTAAAGCTAAAATCTTATTGGATCTGTCTGCTATAATTTCTTTCTTCTGCTGTACTTTGGGATAAAATTCATCTAGTCGTTGGACAATATTTTTTCTTTGCTCATCTAAAGTAGGAACCCGTTGTTGGATCTGAAGAATTCTATTCTCCGATTGTTTTAGCATTGCCTTTGTCCTCTCAGCTTCGTATACAATGCTAGCAATTCTGGTTCCGACTTGTGCTTTGGCTTTATTTTCAGCACCAACTTTTTTAATAAATGCAGATTTCTCAGATTCTAGATTCTCAATCTGTATACGAATCTCTTCTAGTTGTTTAGACAGCTTTGAAGATGCTAGAACATTAGAATCTAGGATTGTATTCTGAGATTCCAAATCCTTTACTATTATATTTATTTTGTTTGAAATCCAAATTGCTTTAAATCTTTTTAATTCATATTCCAGGTGTTCATATCTTAGTTGATCATTCCTTTCAGCTTCCAATTCATCTATCCTCTTTCGAATTTCGCCCATTTTCGCAAGTGCTACTTCAAGTCGACGGTCAGATTCTTCTAATTGCTTTAGGGCTTCCGTTTTTTTATCATCAAAATATGATAGCCCTATAATGTCCTCTATAATCTTTCTTCGTTCATCCGAATTTAATTCCGAAATACGGGTTATCATTCCCTGCTGAACAACATTGAGCTTACTGGGGCCGGGCATTACAACTTCCAGCAACTCTGTAATGGTAGATTTTGACACTTTTTTATCATTAAGATAGTATTGGCTCTCACCTGTTTGTCCTTCCATTTCCCTAGTGACCCTTACGGAATCAAAATTTACAGGGATTCCTCTGTTTACGTTGTCAAATGTTAGGGAAACGCGGATGAGCCTATGTGAATTGTGCTGACTATCATGAAATAATGATTGAAATTTGTCGACGCGTAAAGCTTTGGGGCTATTTTCACCTATCGCAAACATTATCGCATCCAATACGTTACTCTTGCCAGAGCCATTGGGACCAGTAACTGCCACGAATCCCTTTTCAAAATTTATTACCGTATTTTTAAATGCAAATGATTTGAAACCATAGATCTCAAGCTTTTTGATGTAGACCAATCAGGTATACATTATAAGATTATAACGATCTTTTATATTATGTGTAGTGTGGTTCGTTCTTTATATTCTGTTATTTATTTGTCACGTTTGCCATCTATGAACTCCAAAAAATTTGCTTTCGCTTGAGAGTATGGCATCTGTAGGGGAGGATGCTTAAAGCAATACGCGGAAATACTCTCGAGAGGTCCAGAAATACCTCTTTCAATGGCTAGCTTTGATCCCCTTACAGCGTCAATCATTACCCCAGCACTGTTATAGGCGTCTACAACTTTGAGCTTAAGATCGAGTTCCAAAGGAATGTTGCCAAAGTATTTCCCTTTTATTGATATATAGCAGATTTTATCATTTTGTAGAAAGCTCACAAAGTCGGATGGACCGATACGCATGGGAATTTCATACGGCGCCATCGTTGCCACTGCGCTCGTCTTGCTAATTCTTTTATCTTCAAGCCTTTCGTCATCAAGCATATTGTAAAAATCCATATCTCCACCGATATTCAGCTGATATGATTGATCTACCTTTACTCCTCTGTCGACAAAGAGTTTTACTAGTGTTTTATGCAGTACTGTTGCTCCTAATTGGCTCATGACGTCATCGCCTGCACAGCAAATACCTTTATTCTCAAATGCTTGTTGCCACTTTAATTCTGATGCTATGAAAACTGGTATAGCGTTCACAAAGCAAACTCCAGCATCCAAGCATTTTTCTGCATAGTATTGTGTAGCCCTCCTGCTACCTACAGGCAGATAATTAAGTAGAATTTCTGCTTTGGTTTCCTTTAGAACCTTAGCTATATCAACGGCTGCCTTTTCAGAAATACTTACTTTTTCGCTATAGTGTGTTCCTATTCCATCAAAAACCTCTGCTCTTTCAACTTTTAAATCCATTTTATCTACTTGGCAGATCTTCACCGTATTATTTGGCCGTGCAAATATCGCCTCAGATAAATCTAAGCCTACCTTAGAATCTACAACATCGAAAGCGGCAACATATTCGATATCGCCAGGCTCTATCCCACCTAAATTATATGCAATTAACCCAATACCATCTAATTTATTGCTGTTGTAATAATGTGTGCCCTGCACAAGTGCAGATGCGCAATTTCCAACGCCAGCAATAGCAACACGAATTTTCTTACGCATTTAACATTGACTAGTGTTAAGGTGAGACTAATATATCTATGTACAATTTACAAACCCATAAATACCTTATATTGTCATAATAGCAACGACCTAGTTTGGCTTGAGAATCCGTTATTATCGTGTAATGCACTGATGATGAAATTATAGCATGTAATTAAGCCCCTAGTGTCTTTATGTATCTACCCATTCTGTACGAAATTACAGTCAATGATAACAAAAATATACTGAATCAAAAGCACATCTATGAATTGTGGTCATACTGCTTTCAATGTAAACAGTAAGACTTGTGTTCGTCCTTGAACAAAGTCCGGGTCCTTCCAACCCTTTGGGAAGTATACTTTCTTATCATTTATAGGGCTTAGCTGTAGTTCTGAGCACAATATCATAGCTGTAAGCTCTTTAAAGCTGGTGCTGTTTGTATCCAAATCTGTCAATATTTGCAATGTGCCTCCAGTTGATAGCTTTTGTGTAAGAATAGCAAACATGGATTTGAGAGATGATTCATCTTCAAATGTCATGAGGCGATCAACTGTAGTTTGCGGTACAACCATTAGAAAATTATCAATCGAGTTATTCAATATACTTGGTAGTAATTTTTGCGTATCTCCCCAAAATACTGACGCATTAGGAGGATCAAGCTCGGCAAACCTTGACTTGGCTTTTAGGACCTCATGTTGATCCTTTCCTATGCCAATGAAATATTCTGCCCAATTGTTTGTAGCCATTTCTTGCAACATATCCCCCTTGCGCATAAATATCTCCATGTTTATCCTAAGATAGAGGTTTCTTGTCTTGCTTATTATTCTATTAATTTGCGTAGAAGGATTGCCTTCATGGAAGAACTGATATACCAAATTCCACCTTTGCCTAAAAATGTACGGAAAATGGCGCATGTTGATTACCTCCTTAAAAAGATCCGTCTCAGCAAAATCCGAGAAATATGCATCTGTTCTAGAGACAGCTTCAACTTTTGGCAGATCCAATTCATCATATAGATTCGTGACTCTGTCCCAGGCTCTGATTGGATCTGAACCCATATACGTTACGGCGAGATCTGCTATCCACAAAATCTCCCCCAGCAACCTAATTTTGCTGTGTATTTGCTTATCTTCAAGCAAATCTATCAGTCTTTCAAATTTTTCTCTGGCATATTTTTGTTTATGATACGGAAAATCAGTATGCCAAATCAAAGCCTCTACAATTATACTTTCAGTGGGCTTAGAATCTTGTTGGAGCCTTACATATTCGGGATGAGTTGTAGAAAATTCCAGAGGTGGTAACAATGCAGACCTGTATTCTCTAAAGTAATTTTCAAATTCGCTGACATCCATAGTAACATAAGCATCCAGAATTTTTGTTTCGCATATCTCGCTCATAGTTCTGAGCACTTTGGGTCCTTGTTGCTTTGCGGTTCCGTCCTCATTTTTGTTTTCTGAATATATCATTTGGTTAGGATCGTAATCATGCAGTAGACCGGCTATCAAGATTAGTTCATAATCTTTTGGATTGAAGATATATCCCCTAAGTTCCTTTGGAAGTATTTGTAGACACATATAGCTTACCTCCAGGCTATGATGTAAATTATGATATTCGCTTGAACCTTCGCCAAGCCCTTGCCTAGTATATACGTTTTTTAGAAATTTTATAAGAGACTGAATTTTCCGGATTCTATCAGCAGAAATTCCTTTCTGAATTGCCACTTCTAATATAACGTCAATCAGATCGTTGTCCTTGACATTGGCAAGGTTCGCGTTAATTTCCCCTACAGTACGTTTTTTTGAACTTGGTACATGTCTGATGAGCTGTCTATAAATAATTCGAACAGGCAAACTTTTGTTAAGATAAATACCCAATGTTGTAATCCTCCCCCGATATTGTATCCTTGGCTTTTCATGTTCAATAATTTCGTCCGCTGCATTGACGAGTTTTTGATTAACCTCAGCAATGACCGAGCTCAATTTCATATCATTCGAATCCAATTTCTCCTTTTGTTCCGCAAATCTGTTGCGCTCGGTGTTCATTACTACCCACTGTGGTATCTTTACTCTATAGAAATGATGTTTTTTCGATTTCCGACCAGATCTACTTCTTAATGTCGTCTCCCTGTGTGTCACAGCTACATTTCTCTTCTCCCCTACAAATGGAAGATCCTCGTCTCGAACAACATGTAAAAGAATATCTTTGTTAGTAGATTGAAATTCTAGCAATATGCGCCAATATTTCCCTTTGTCAAGCCATGCTGGAACTTGAGTTTCCCTATCCCAAAAATCTATTGGTCCTAAAGGTATGAACCCTATTTCGTATTCTTTCGTTTCAGGGTTGTAAGAACGATATTCATAATCACCTATGAGTGGATCGAGCTTTTTTGATAGAGCTCTTGCTTCGATTATAAGATTTGCAGATCTTGTGAATTGAAGATACGCCATCACTCCCCAGATAGACCCTAGTGCACTTAACAGAGCAAATAGGCCCGAGAGCATATTGATCTTACCGTACAGGAAATATTTGGGTATTAACGGAATTCCAAACCATCCTGTCGATAAAATGCCGCTGAATGCTAGAGTCATAAATAACCATCGAGCAAGGTCGTTATAATACAGACTAAATGATTTACCTCCAGGGTTTTTATACCTAGTGTAAGGATCAGGCTGATGATTATTATTGCTGCGGTCTTTAATACCAGATCAAAATTCCAATATTATCTCCTCTGTATAAAAATACCGATCTACAGTCTAAAAAGACATTTTAAATATAGAATGATCCAATGAATACAAGTGTACGTGCACTGTTCCAGTAAATTTGCAATAGCAGCAACCCTTTAAGATCTCTTCAAACAGAGCTTTCATCGTTAGCAATGTGACTGCTTTCTTAGTCAAGTTTCCTAATGACCTGATCTCAGCTGTAACAGTTAACTGTCATTATAATGCGTTCGAATATATAACATCTAAATCAGGTTCATTATTATATATTCATGTTTTCTTGTGGTTAAAAAATTTAAATTTGAAAACTTGATTAAATATTCTTGAAATTTAATCTAGTCTATGTATTTTAAAGACATTCTACTTAAGGTAATCATAACATGAAAGTCTTCTATGACTTATATAGCCTGCGTCATGTTAGTTATTATTGACGAAAAGATATTTAGCCTATTCAAAGGAAGTCTATTAATCTGTATATGGGGCCGGTGGTCTAGCTTGGTTAAGATACCGCCTTGACATGGCGGGGGTCGTGGGTTCAAATCCCACCTGGCCCACTTCGTATTTTTCATAGTTGTTTTCGTTTGTACATCAGCACAGACTTCTGCGTTATCCTTCACCTTTTGCCATGTCTTCGGAAGGAATGGCTAGAATACATGGAAGGGCTTGGCATAGATTTAATTTAGAATATGATACTTATGGCAACTACACTTGAAGACTATGTAGATAATAAAAGTCACGAGGTCACTAGTCCTTTCCCCCGAAAAACAATACAAGTATACTTTGATGGTTTATGTCAACCATGTAATCCTGGGGGAACAGCATGCTTTGCTTTCATTGTCAAGAACGAACAAGGAAATATAATTCATAGTGAATATAACAGTACCAACAATGTAGCTGAGTATACAGGTATAATTAGAGCGCTGCAATGGTTAATCGCAAACAATTATCAAAACGAAAGCATCGTTATTAAGGGAGATTCTCAGTTAGTTATCCAGCAGATAAAAAGAAAATTCAAAGCAAAGGCACCAAAAATAATTGCATTATACCATGACGCTATGTCTCTAATCTCAAAGTTCAAACATATACATTTTGAATTAATACCACGAGACCAAAACTATGAGGCTGATAGACTATCAAACCTAGCATATCAAGAGCGCTTGTGAGTCTAAAATGAGCGTAGATAACACTTTCTAAACATTTTTTTAATTAGGCAATGCTTTTTTTACAACAGAAGTAAACACGTTCAGAGACATTCCACCGACATTAAAGTATATGAGGAAGGGGAAAAAGATCTATCTGACTACTTGAAATATTGCAGAAGGTGTGTACAGAAAATATTGCTGTCGAAGCTAAACTAAGAGATGTAACTACTACCATGATGCTCTTCTGCTGCAGCCAGATCAGCATCATTTTATAGAGTCAACAGCTTCCCCGAATTTGTAATGTATGATGTTGCTCATCTTTCCTCGGGGAGGTACCTAACCTTAGCAGACGTTATGAATGTTGAGTACTCTCAAACCTATCTTATCAACATTATAATTTAAAGATGGGTTATTACTAGGCTTCTTATCAATGCGACTATCTAGAAACGTCTTTAGTTCTTTGAAAGTCAAATTAATCAGATATCAATTAGAACGTTTTGTTAAACGTTTCTGGTTCTTGTTCTTGCTGCTGTTCTTGTTTGGTTTCTTGTGGTGGTTGTTCCATTGGTTGTCGTTGTAATTGTTGTCAAATGGCAGACAGAATGATTTCGGAATAGAAAGGACTCCTATTATAGGGTGCTATATGTGCAGCCTATTTTTGCAAATGTAATGCAGGGAACTCTTTTTTGAGACATTTATTTTATTATATATATTTTTTATATCTTCAAACAGTCGCATAATAGCACTAACAAAGGGTATATCCTCAAGTTTTGCGATAAGGTAATACAGTCTATAATGCAATGTCACACAAATAACAAGTTGATAGTTTTCATTTATAGATAAATGGTATTAGATGTTGTGTATAATAGATGTATGATGGAAGAACATAAGCGATTATTCGATGAGGAATAATAAACAGCTTTTTACTATGCTATCAGAGATGAAGTTTGGGGGAAGCACACACGTTGGGATGTATTTTCTAGAGCCAAGTTAATTAGCTTACCTGCAAATGAGCAATACGGGCAACAACCATTTATTATAGAATTAGACTACTAACACAATTTCTAGTTCGTCGTATGCATCTTTTACGGAAAGTTCTAGCAACGTATCCTCATATATCAATAGCCAATCTCTCCATCCTGCAATTGGAAGTTTTCTAGCCAATATCTTGGTATTTTGTTTTAGCCTTGTTATCAAATATGCATACGATGGTTTTTCTTGTTCTTTTAGTTTAAACAAGCTTTCTTGGATTTCTATTCCTGGTCTTCCGCCCTGTATGTTAATATTGACATTCTCACCATATCTGTTTTGGATTTTAGCTGTAACATAGCTTTGCCCAATCTCAAACCTTTCGATATTTAGCATAACACGGGAGCGTATCGATGAATTTGTCTTTGGAAGTTGATTGTATACTATCTTTGAAGCTTCATCAAAGAAGTCATCATTTTTCAAGTATAGCACAGCAATAGTACAATCAATTTATTAGATTTTCTGCTGTTCGAGGAGCATTAAATATCATCATTTGCTTCCCCGAATTCATCATTTGGGGGTCAGCATGTGTTTACTTTATACTTGAGTAAGTATTTGGTCTCGTATCCTTGTATCTATTATTGTCCAAAAAGTTATTCAGCTCTAATATTCTGTCTTCACTTAGTCCATAGCTTTTTAGTTTAGCTAAATTAATTAGACATTGACTTTGGCTTGAGCAGGCCTGATCAAGCGCATATTTTTGCAACTGTAGCGCAGTTAGCTGTCCTTTGAGATCATTTATTTTATTATATGTTTTTATATCTTCAATCAGTCGCATAGTCGTACTAACAAAAGGTAAGTTATAATGTCTTGCTGCTTGATTTATTGCAATCTTGAATGCTAATAATCCATCTATACCAATACCCAAAGCTGCAATATCTTCAGTAAGCGGGATTATGTCTCTATACTTAGATATTCTCTTTGATAGTTTCTTACTCTTTTCTTTGAGATCCTTTTCCTTCAATTCTAGATCTAGGATGTTATATAATTTATCAGCAATTTCTTTGCCATCAAACCCATATTTTTTAGCATTTATCAGAACATTCAAAAGCTTACGAATATCACCAGTAGATAATCCATGCTTTTCTAGTTCCTCATTTAACTTGATATGTTCATTGATAGCTTCAATAGATACATTCCTACTTTGAAGTGTAGCATCAGCTTGTTTAACTTGTTCATCGAGCGTTTGTTTTTCTTCTAGTTTTTGCCTGACATAGTTTGGTAGCTGATCTGGGGGAACTGACTCTGATTTTGTAATATCATATATCTGATTTATAAGCTCAATTGCTTTACCTGGGGGAATATAGCCAGAATTAACATTGATAATGAATGATTCAACTTCATTTTCCTTTGCCCCCGAACTCCTGAAGAAGTTGTACAATCGAAAGAATGAAGCTAAATCATTTGGAGTCATTCCTCGTTTTTTAGCCTCTAACGTTAATTCTCTAAATGAATCAAGATCGAAATCATCAAGCCCTGCTTTATAATCATCAACTATTATTGATATGGTTCCAGTAGCTATATTATTGTCAGCAATAATCTTCTCACGAGCTTCCCCCGCTAGCCACTGCTGAACTACTCTTCTTTTGACAATCTCATCGATTGGGGCAGGCATTGTACATGTATAATTATACTATAACAAAGCTATAAAGTAAGCGTTAGCCACGTCAAAAGTAGGTCAAATCCAATTCAAACCTGTGTCATATGGGATTTGGAATGGAATTGGAATTGTACAAGCGTATTATATGGTATTTCACAGATGACTGGATATCTGACACGCATAAGCTTTAACTGCCAAACCAAATATGCAACGTACCTTGACATCCTCTTTCTAGTTTGTGAACAAGAAATTCGGGGGCAAGATTTCTAGTCAAAAATTATAGGCATTGTAAATTTTAGATCTTTATAATCCAATTTTGGGTTCATCATGTGTAATGACTAGAGTTAATAGATACTTCCAAACTTTGGTAATTTCTAGCAACAAGGTGGTTGATATGTGAAAGTATAAGCTTATATTTTTGGATGTTCTGTATGCACAAATGAGATGTATAGGTGAGTAGTTGCATGGAACAAGAAATACCACCTGAGATCAATGACCACTTTAAGATATTTGGTAAGGATGCAGAGGAAGTTGATTACAACAGTGTTGGCCCATGTCCTCTATGTGGTTCTCGTGTAGATGAATTCAACTTTTGTGCTTGTGGTGGAAATATGGGATGCGATTAAGATTTCCCAAATCAAAAGATAATCTGAGATAGATAGATAGATAATACAAACAGTGACATAAGGAAAGACAAATACGAGTCCATTGTTCCCCGAATTCCTGATATGGGTCGTGATATGTACCTCAACAGAATGTACTTTTATGACAAATCACAAGCCATCCAAAAGTAATCATATTTAATAACTTGTAATAAACATCGCTAATTTCTTCAACACGATTTTAAACAGGACTAATAATCTATCTGTTATAAAATATAATTATGGGAATGACAGTTCAGCTAGG
>JBKPMB010000263.1:0-17948 GCA_046731995.1 Thermoproteota archaeon
GCTTCTTTCTCTTACCAATATGAGTAGTAGTTGTTGCTCTTGGTAGTGATTTTATGCCTGTGTCTTTGACTTCTACTACTTTCTCTTCTTCCTCATTCTCTGGTGAAACTTTTAATTCTTGATCTCCCGCAATATTTGCATTTGCTTGGACAGCTGCTTCATCCAACTTTAAGCCTTCTGGTGATGATGATTTGGACTCGCTTTCTTCAACTTCGGTTTTACCTTCCTCCTCCTCTTTCTCATCTACTGACATTGATTATCGATAGTCTTAGTCATCTATAATAAATCGTTTTTGTAAAACTATTGAACCAACAGAAAGTCAAAGTGTTACAAACACACTTACACAAGATAGGGAAGCAAATAAGATTTTCTTGCCATCACTAGAAAATCTTGTTTATCGTTTTGTGCTCTTCTTCTTCATTCTCTTTGGCTATATGTTAGGAAAGGTGCTGCAAAATCGTTTTTCTAATAGCGCTGATAAACGATGAAATCCAGCCTACAGGAGCTCTTATACTGATTCCAGTTTAATTGGTATTTGTATTTTGTAAAGGATAAAAGCATATAAAATTAAAATATAATTCGTTCGCTCAAAAATCGTTTTATTAATGTGACGCTACGTCCAAATCCTCTTCTAATGGGAAATGTCCCGTGTTTAATAGGTGAACTTCGACATCTTTAATATCCTTCTGGAATGCTAATGCACCTTGGGGTCCAAAGAAAATATCATTTCCCCCCATGCACTAATGTTGGAGGCTGATGTGTTCTAAAGTATTGCTGCCATATGGGATATTGTTTTAAATTATTTTGGTAGTCGTATAATAATGCAAGTTGTATTTCTTGATTGCCTGGACGATCTAATACAAATTGATCGATATTCCATGAGTCTGGACTGATTACAGCAGGATTGCGAGTTCCGTTCACGTACTGATATTTTGTAAAGTCTGCAGTAAGAAGGCTTCTTCTTAACTTTTCCTTATTTTCTTCGGTGGGATGTTCCCAATAAGTACGTATTGGATCCCAAGCAGGTAGTAGTCCTTCCTCATAGGCGTTACCATTCTGAGTAATTATTGCTTGTATTCGCTCAGGATGTTTGACTGCTAATCTGAATCCAACTGGAGCGCCATAGTCATGAACATAAATACTTCAGCATGTCGGAAAAAGATATTGACACCATCCACTTTGACAGTTTTGTATTGTATGATCACAATATGACGTGTGTATGTACTTAACCGAGGTATATATTTTACATATACTACATACTCAGAAGCTTACCATTATCTATGCAGGTAACCTGCAGATAAGGTAGTTGGAGATTGCGGGTTAATAGTATATCTCATATACAATGAGTATTTCACATGATAATTACTACCTCTGAATTTATTCTACAAGTCACTAAAATTCATTTGAACCCCTTTAACGATGAAAATTAAATGAAAGTATTAAGACGTGGCCCAAATTTCGTGAAGCACCTGTTACTATAGCTACTTTTCCTTGGGGGTATAGCACATATTTGACACTGCCGTCGCATCGCCATCATCCAGATCATTAGTTTTTGCATGCCGATTGCTATCGAGAATCTCGTGTGTATTCATCGCGCCGCCGGAACCACGGCCCAGTCTCGTTGCGTCCCTTCGGCGCCCGGTCGAGCCACTGGTACATCCCCCAGAGCGCGTCAAGGCCGCGAGCATAGGTGGAATAGGTGTGGTAGACGACACCGTCAGAGAGCGCGAACACACTCATGCCTGGCGCCTCGCGAGTGTAGGTGGGGACATCGGTGCCAGTCATGGCCGCGAACTCGATTGAAAAGTCAAGGTTTGCTCGAGGCCGGCCTTGATGGTCTTCTGAGCCGGCCTCCAACCCTGGAGTTGTGTCTAGCGAGCGGTAGTTGTAGTCGATGCTGCCGGAGCGCTGCTGCTCCTCGGTGAACGACGTGTTGAAGTCGTAGTTGAAGTCACTGTCCAACGACGATGCCCACGTGAACGTCCAGCCCATGCGGCGCTTGTAGGCCTGCAGCGAGGCGATCGGGGCGCGCGAGACCGCGATCATCGCGACGTCGTGGTGCTCGAGGTGCACGGCGAAGCCATTGAAGCCATCAGCGATGGCCGAGCACGCAGGGCAGCCACCCGTGTACTCGGGGCCGAACATGAAGTGATAGACAAGGAGCTGCGAGCTTCCTCTGAAGAGATCGGCTAGGTACGCCGTGCCTTCGTCGGTCTCGAAACGGTACTCCTTGTCGACTCGAACCCACGGCAGCTTCTGCCGCCACTGTGCCAGTTCGTCGCTACGACGCGTCAGCTCCTTCTCTGCCTTTAGCAGCTCAAGCCGGGCCGCAAGCCACTCTTCACGTGTTCCAATCTTGTGGTTTAGTATTGTCATTTTTTACAATAGCTCTGTAATCGATTCAAGAAATAAGACCACCCCTCATCATGTTGCTTGAACAATTTACCTGGTTCAAATCCAGTATGCAACAATTTTACTTGTGTCTTATTATCCGCGATTTCTTCTAGTTCCCATGTTACAATTGTTCTTGGAAAGTCAGGGATATTAGGCTGGTGCCATGTATAAGACACTTTCTTGTTTGGAATAAGTTCAACAATAGTTCCTTCGGGAATACACTCAAGTTCTCCATCTTTACGCTCTTTATCTTTATAAAAGCTGAACTTCACTTTTCCACCTAATTTTGCTTCAAAAACAGCTTGATCTGGAAACCAATTTGTTAACTCCTCTTGATCTGTAATAGCCTTGAAAACAACTTCAGGTGAAGCATCGATAACTATATTTTTCTCTATAACGATTTCCTCTGTTTGTTGTTTATCTTTTGACGACATCATTCTGATAGAGAGATAGATCTTATTTAAACATTTAAATAGTTATTTAATGATATAATCATGTTATGGGTTTGCCATGGAAAGCATTGTCAGATGATAGTCGAAGAGGAATTCTGCTAATACTAAAAGAGAAGGGCATGACCCCTACTGAAATAGCTGAACATTTTGGTTTTACGCTGCCTGCATTATCATCTCATTTACGTGTATTAAAAGAAGCAGACTTGGTAACTGAAATTAGAAAAGGCCAAAACAGGTTCTATTCATTGAATAGGAGAACTACATCAGAGCTAGTGCGATTCTTTGACGATATGTATGATTACAATCTGAGATCTTTGAAGGAATATGTTGAGAACAAGGAAGGCAAAGGCAGGAAGAGGAAATAATTATTGGATCTTTAGCTGATCAAAGTTGTTTCTAGCAATGAATGGCTCAAAGCCCGAAGGATGCTGCTAAAGAAGGCGAAAGAATTCACAATGCTGCGCGACCAGATTTGCCAAGAGCGATGTAACCTTCCTTGGGGAGCTGTTGATAACGATTATGCCTGTAGCGCTATTAGAAGATACCAAATACGATAAACTTCGAAGCTTACCTTTGTGTAGCTGCAGAATTACTGGCTGGAAATTTGTATGTTCTACTGGTTATGACAAGGTAAACTAGATTCTTTAACGAACCGCTATCTCAGTACACTTAATAATGTTATTACTTGTTCTTACTCAATCTTCAGAATTTTGAGTATGACAAAACATCCAAATTAAAAAGAAAAAGAAGAATTCTTTTAGGCAAGTCAGGTTAATGTCACGTTTCCTTGCGTTTGGTTTACTTGGCCTTGAGCATTACCAAAGGTTCCGAATTCTGCTAGTATTATTACAGCTGAAGTAAGCCACTTTACTGCACCTGAAGTAGTAAGTCTCCCTATTCCCTCGCCAGTGTATGATGCTATTTCTGATTCACCGGCCATTAGCACTCCTTGTCCTACACCATGAAGTATTCCAGCAGATGTTGGTTTAGCCATAAACGTTAGTGTTTCATTTACTTGCGTTCGTTTAATACTGCCACTTGCTGATACCGACGTCTCCATAGTAGGGCTTTGAGCATCCAAAACCCTTTGAGTGATTATTTTACCCTTTAACTCTGCAATCTGATCTCCCACATTACACTTACTCAAACATGGTAAGAATTCTTAATCTTTAAGAAGTTCTATAATCTCGAAAACTTTAGTTATTAGTGACGTTGTTATTCCTTCACTCGTTTCCTCTTCTTATTCTTCTTCTCATTAATAGTTTCATCATCATAGACTTTATGTATATATTTATAGAATCTCCTCGGTGCTACTAGTAGTTGCTAGCACTGCTGATGATGAAATGATCATGGGAAAAAGACATTGTTGATGTACTGTCATTACCAAAATTAATTAAAGCTACTACTGACTCTATTATTGCATATTTACTATACTACAAATATGTCTGATTTTTTTTATCGTTTATATGGGAGTAGTTGTTGTGGTGATAACCTTTCATCAATTTCCCTTAGTACCCAATCGTTGTAATATTGTAATTTGGTAAGTATGTATACATCAGCATTTTTAACTCCTTTGAAAGAATCAACTTTAGCTAAAATGAAATCTATCATGAATACATTTTCAGCAAAGAGCATGAATATCAACCGATCATCAGGATCAATTATGCTAGGACGATACAGGATGTTTTCTTGAAATTCTGTATACATGTGCTCATAGACATCTCCATAATGCAATTTTTCAACGCTTATTAGAATAGCAAATTGTATGTACCCTATCATAGAAGCGGGATCGCATTGAATAGAAAACTCTAGTAAACGCCCTTCCTTCATTCTATCCAGACGTCTTGTCGTAGTCTTTTCGGAAATGTCAAGTTCGTTTGCGATGTCAGATATTTCCAGCCTAGCACCAGATACCAACAAACATTTTATTATTCTCAAATCTGTTTCACTTAGATTCGTAGATACTGGTAATTCACTTACAACTATGCTGCTAATAATTGCAGGCTTTAGAGTATCATTTAATGACTGGATAGTCTTATTATCCAATGATTTTGATCATAAGGGCAGCCATTGAAGTTTTTCCCATATGATGCACGTGATTGGCAAGGTCTCCAAATTGCTTGACACGCTCTACTACATCATCTCTAGTTATCGCATTATTTGTCTTTACTAAGATATGAGCTGTCCTGTAACCAAACCCTGCAGGATTTACTCTAACTATGAACTTTTCTATAATGCCACTGCCTACCATACTCTTAACTCTTGACTTGACACTCTTTGATGTCATCCCAAGCAGTGAACCTATAAGGCCATAGGAAGTTCTACAATCCTTAGCTAAAGTGGCAAGAATGCTGAGATCAATCTTATCAAGTATCAGTTTGTCCATCTGTCTTATGTTGCTTTTAAACTGCAATTGTAATAAAGATGTCTGATATTGGGAGTATCACTACCCTTCGGGATAAATGGTAGCAATTCGTACATTTACATATGAAAAATAAAATATACAATAATGACCCACAACAAATAACATCGCCACATAATAGAGGTGGAGGCTTGGTAAGGCTCGTTGAAATGGATCAAAAGGTAAAACTGTCAACACAAATGGAAGAGGATGTTGCTCCCGTTATCCTAATAAATAAATTCAGCATGAAAGAAGAGGATGTCGATGAATTCGTAAGAGCATGGGCTGCCAGCGCAGAGATAATGAAGACGCAACCAGGATTAATTTCAGCACAGCTTCACCGTGGAATAGGAGGCAGCTCTGTATTTCTAAACTATGCGGTTTGGGAGTCCACAGAACATTTCAAGAAAGCATCTAACAACCCAGAGTTCCAATCCAGTCTGGAGAGATTACCAGCTAGTGTAGTAGGATCCCCTCACCTATTCAAGAAAGTTGCAGTTTGTGGGATCTGTGTAGGTGAATAATAAAAAATGACTGAACAACAACAGCAGGAAAGAGGAATAACAGTTTTAGTAACTGGTGCAACCGGAACCGTAGGCAACGAAGTAGTAAAACAGCTTGTAGCATCTTCTTTACCTTCTTCTCATTCAGATCGGCATGTTATTATCAAAGCAGCAATTCACTCACAAGGTAAAGCTGATACATTCAAGCAATACGATAATAAAACAGTTCAAATTGTCAATATGGACTACAATAAACCTGAAACTATTACCAACGTTCTAAACCGGGTAGATAAACTCTTCTTACTAACTTTACCAACGCAGAACAGCATAGATATTTATTCTAATTTGGTAAGAGAAATCAGAAAAAGTGGTAATATCAGTCACATAGTGAAGTTATCTTCGATGGCCGTTGAGATTGGACTTGATAATGCAATTGGACGGTTACATAGAGAAGAAGAGAAAATCATAGAAGAGTCTGGAATACCATTTACATTTTTGCGTCCTAGCGCCTTTATGCAAAACTTTGTAAATTATTTTAGTCAGACAATAAGAACCCACAATGCGTTTTATCTTCCGGCAGGAGATGGGAAGGTCAGTTTTGTAGATGCTAGAGATATTGCAGCAGTATCTGTACAAGCACTGACAACTGGCAGTCAACAGCATATAGGAAAGGCATATACTATTACTGGACAAGAAGCAATCTCTCATGGACAGGCAGCCGAAATTCTTTCTAAGGAAGTTGGTAAAAGAATATCGTATGTAGACGTACCAGAAGAAGATGCACTAAAAGGAATGAGAGAGCCCGGTATGGAAGATTGGCTTATTACTGCTACGATGGAGTCCTATAGAATTATAAGAGCAGATTATGCATCGCAAACGACTAAGGTAGTTGAACAGATTACTGGACGAAAACCTATAACCTTTAGTCAATTTGCCAAGGATTATGCAGGAGCTTTCAAGTAGCAGTTTTTTCTATCTATGTAAAACAAGATGATATTCTGTGACTCATCGTCAGAAGACTTGGTTTATTGCTGAAACCTGTTCTCCAATTTGCTCTTCTTGCTGACCTTCATCTTTATCAACAGATTCATTTGATCCTTTATAATGTTCATTGTTATAGTCTAATGCCTAAGTTCTCTTTGGAATACTATGATGATACGAACCTAATGGGCATTGTCTACAACCATAGCATTAGTGAGTAAATCATTTTCATAGAATAGCAATCTTTAGCCAAAGATAATGCTTGTATCTTTTTTACATTACGTATTAGCTGCTGTATTCCATGCTTCTTTAGTAATTGCAGTCAATCCAATAAGACATTTCTCATACTCTTCTGTCAGCCTTTCGTCAATGTATTTTTTGATATTAGTTTTAACCTGATCCCTCAAATATGATATATCTCTATTTATTGTAGCTAACCCAACTTGCAATACTAGCGATATCTCTCTTTGACTGTATCCTTTGCCGCAAAGCTCTTGCACTTTATCTCTTCGCCATTGTACTTGTTCATGTTGCTGTTCCATATCTGAGCTCAAATGTTCCATTTCCTATGCATGGTTTTAATGAGCTGTTCCATTTTCACGCTTGATGGTATAATGGAACTGCTTAGCTTTATCATTTTGCTTATCAGGTTGTAAATTTTATAAAGTACATTTTTAAATTGTTCATATGAGTTCCAGCAGAGACAAAAGTACAGAAAAAGAACCTGTTATGTGTAGCAAATGTAATGAAGTATTTGAAACGGACTCAGAATATATAACACTATAATGAAAAACACAAAGCTGAAGAAAAAGAGCAAGCACAAATATAGAGAGAGCTGGCACTATACATCTAGTTTGTGACATGATTAGCCCTTCTATAAACGAGAATCACTTTTTAGAAATGATGCAGATTAATAAAATAGAGAAGTTAAGGTGCACAGATTAATTGAAAGAAAAACATTTTGTAAAATCCTCTTACCAATCTATGAATCAAGAACACCTAATGATAGAGTGGTAAATTATGCAATAAAAATTGCTCAAGATTATGATGCGCAATTAGTTATTCTTAACATAATTCGAGCTGACGCTAATTTGCATAATGTAAATATTCCAAGCCATATAATTGGTATGAAGGAACAGGCACAGTCTAATTTTACCAAAATAACTGATAAAATACATGAAGACAATAGTAATAAAGAAAATGTTCTAAGAATAAAAACAGAAATTGTTGCCTCTGTTAGAGCTGCCGATGCTATTGTAAGTTATGCTAAAGACAAAGATATTGACTTAATTATTATTGAGCCCAGAACTTCATCTAAACTCAAAGGAGTGCTTCTTGGCAATACTGAATCGGATGTTGTAAGATTTGCTCATTGTCCAGTATTAACTGTAAAATAGATAAATAAACAAATAAACAATCTAGAGGAGAGGTTTGTTTTGTTTAAGTGTGGGGTTTTTAGTTTTTGCTATCTAATTACCCGTATCCATTGTTCATATAATATAACGTGGCATAATATAGTAGCAATAGATAGACGAGGATAGACGTACGTCTGATAAATGAAATTGCAAATTCAATTACGAAATCAAGAATGTTAGAAGATGTGCTAGCTATCGTATCATTTTCTTATGCTCATAATCATTACAATAACAAACCATACGTATCGTATGGTAGAACAAATCCTCAGAGATTTGACAATTGTATTGAAATCACAGATAGCAAGGATAAGAAAAATAGAGCCATTGATGTAAAGATAAGTAGCAACAACAGCAAAAGGATCAAAAACACAATCAATGATTTTCATAATGGCAAATCGCTTTTCAATTAGCAAAAAAGATCTGTTGACAGTTACAGTTCCCGCAAAATAAAATCATTGAACAATGGTTGAAACCTTAATCAATTCGCTCTTCAAAGTGGTAAAACTACGCCAACTTAATGCATGAAATAGGTCGTTAGATGATATAGTTTGTTTATCTAATGTCTCTTATACCTGCAATAGTGATATCTAAGATATCAACAACCTCCGTTGTCTTTATGTGTGTCTTTGATCATTGTAAGTTGTTCTTTGATCATTTTGTGAATTTCATTAGTAAGTTTGTGTTGTGTCTTGATTAACTCATCAATATTCCGGCTTTGTCTTTTATCAACTATTAATATCAGTAATCCAATACCAAGTGATACAATAATACTCATTTCTGTGTTCTCTATCTTCAGAGGTACAATGTCTGTAAGATAAAAGAATACGAGCGAAGATCCTAACACTATCAATCCCAAAAGAACCGATTGCATCTCGTTCATTAATATTCTCTATGTTGCAGTTGCCTATTTGCATTTTCTAAAAAATATGGTCTATTGCATAATCTTCTCATCTTCCTAAGACATTGTTTGATTAAACATCTTCAAAATGATAAAACTTTGCTAACCTGAATGCATCGAAAATGTCATTGTATGACGTGGCTTCTTTATCAAGAGTTCCCTCAATATCCACAGCAGTCCTAAGTGAAGTTATCAGCTTGTCAAATTTGTCTTGGTTTATGGCAATCTTTCTAGGCTCATGTTCCAATATCATTTTGCAATGCCCTAGCATAGCTTTATGCTCTTTGTTGAAGTTGACAGGGACAATTCTCATATCCTTACTCCAGCTAACACCTAAACCCTCTGATCTATATCTGGCAATTACTTTATCATAATCTGGATCTTCACCTATATGCAGCTTTAGTGACTTGATAAAAGATGGATTAGCACCATCAATGTATACACTATCAACGTTATATTTGCTCAGGAATCAGCGAGCTATGTCGAATCCCGAACTTGGATATGCGTTAAGAGACTTGTACCAAGAATTATAAATTTTGTAGGTTGTAGATATAGTGACTTTCAGTGGACCATATTGTTAGGCTAGATCAGATAGGCAGAGGAGATCTAAGAATTGCTGGCGGAAAGGGAGCAAACCTCGGAGAAATGATCAAGATAGGTATTCCGGTTCCACCAGGTTTTGCTGTGACTACCGCTTCGTTTGAAGGAGCATAGAATGATCTATCTGATCCCGGCAGCGATTTGCCGCTGGTTGTTGCAAGGAGTTCTGCCACCACAGAAGATCTATCAACAGCTTCCTTCGCAGGACAGCAAGCCAGTTTTCTTAATGTGAAGAGCTTAGATGTATTGGTTGAATCGATTAAAAAGTGCTGGGCTTCATTATTCGAACCACGCGCAATTTTCTACCGGGCAAAACTTGGTTTTGTAAAATCAAGCATTTCAGTGATAGTCCAAAAGATGATTGAAGCAGAAAAGTCTGGAGTGATGTTCACAGTTGATCCTACCACCGGTGAAAATGTAGTTCTGATTGAAGCGACTTGGGGACTTGGAGAAAGTATAGTCGGAGGAGAAGTTTCGCCTGATTCATACAAGGTCAACAAGAATGGCGAGATTATTGATTTACAGGTTTCCAATAAAACAAAGATGCGTATACGTGATCACGTGTCTAATGCTACCGTCGTACTTGATGTGCCACAAGGTAAGGCCAATGCACAGGTCCTGACCAAGGAAGAGATTCGGAAGATTGCAGAATTTGGCATGACGCTAGAGGGTCACTATGGTCATTCGCAGGATATCGAGTTTGCAATAGAGAAAGGCAAGATAGCAATTGTGCAGACGCGCACAATTACCACGAAAGGAAAGACAAAGAAGATCGAGATTGAACGCAGTAGCCTATTAAAAGGCATTGGAGCATCACCCGGAGCCGCTAGTGGAAAAGTCAGGATTATTTTGGGCAAAGAAGACATCGATAAAATCGGCAAAGGCGATATAATCGTGACCACCATGACTTCGCCTGACCTTGTTCCTGCAATGAGCAGGTCGGCTGCGATAATTACTGATTTGGGTGGAAGAACCTCCCATGCTGCAATCGTTTCAAGAGAAATGGGCATTCCTGCTATCGTTGGCACTCAACAAGCTACAACAATTTTGAAAGATGGTCAAGAAATCACAGTTAATGCATACGATGGCGTTGTTTATGATGGAAAAATCAATATTGAAAAGACTGTTGAAGCCTCACAGGAAATTCCAGCCGGAACGACCAAGACAAAGGTGAAGGTGAACCTTGCTTTTGCACAAAGGTTGAGTGAAATCGCATCCAAGGGCGATGGTGTAGGCTTGCTGAGAATTGAGCATTTGATTACCCAGTATGGCGTGCACCCATCCAAGCTGGTGAAGGAAGGCAGACGGCATGAATACATAAAGATCCTGATCGATGGGATAAAACCAATCGCGCAAGCCTTCAATCCAAAACCAGTCTGGGTAAGAACTCTGGACGCACGATCAGACGAGTTCAGAAATCTGAAAGGCGGCGAGGCCGAGCCGCATGAAGCAAATCCAATGCTCGGCTGGCACGGGATACGTAGAAGCTTGGACGAGCCCGAATTGTTAAAGTCAGAATTCGAGGCGATAAGGGAGATGCACAAAGAAGGCCTGACCAACCTGCAGGTAATGCTTCCCTTCGTGATCTCTTCGGAAGAAGTACAGAAAGCCAAGAAGCTTGCAGGCGAAGTCGGTTTACCGGATAAGGTAAAGATCGGGATAATGGTGGAAACGCCTGCTTCTGTGATGATTATCGAAGATCTCTGCAAGGAAGGTATCATGTTTGCCAGTTTTGGAACAAACGATCTGGCCCAGCTGACTTTGGGCATCGATAGAGGCAACGAAAGACTAGCGAATCTCTCTTCCACCTTTCACCCTGCAGTCTTGCTCTCCATGAAGGGCGTAATAGATGTCTGCAACCGCTACGGAGTGGAAACCTCCATCTGTGGCGAGGCTGGAAGCGACCCGAAATTGGCGAAGATCCTAGTAGAATATGGGATAAGGAGCATCTCTAGTAATATAGATGCTATTAATGCCATACCAATAGCGGTGCAGGAAAAAGAACACGAGCTTTCATAGCCTGTTGTATAATTCCTCAAGAAAAATTCGATGAAAAAAAGAAGCATGTTAGAATGTTACTACACTTTCTTCACTTGCTTCTGTTACCACAAAAATAAGATTGGGAGCTATACTAGTTAATCTATACATAAATCCTTCTAGAACGTATTCGCATTCATATTATTATTATTATTCTACCTACTTGGTTGCTTGTTCTCTACTTTCATATTGGTAGTTATCTGTTGCGTCATCTTGTTACAGTTAGTAATAAAGTCTAAAATGATTGCTAACTCTTCATCACTATATTTTGAATAAAGGCTCCTACTTGCTTGTTTTATAGGATCAAAAATTGTGCTTAGCTTGACCATAGCTTTATCCATTAAGACATTTATGAATACTAAACGTCTATCGTCTTTATCTCTTTTACGCTTGACATAGCCTGCCTTTTCCAAACGGTCTACAACACCTGTGATTGCGCTGGTAGAAAGACCAGTTTCTTCAGCTAATTGGCTAGCAGTCATTGGTATCCCGCTCCTAATTATAACATCTAAACATTTATGATCAGTTGGGTTAAGTCCAAGACCTTCGCCAATCAAATGGTGGAAAATAACAGTTCGGGTACTTAACTCTCGTAACTTTTCTTCAAGAGAGTCTAATAACTGTGAATGGTTTAGCGTTTTACTCTTACTATCATCTTGTAGCAACTTATCAACAATAATTGATGGACAATGATATAAAATGTTTGCTACATATGCATCTTATGACATTGATATTCTACAATGTAAACTATTTATATCGCAAATAACATGGTATCTGCATGACATTGTATGGAGCAAGACTACACTACAGAAGATAATATTCGTGTAGTCAGAGAAGTGTTTAATACCCTCAATACTGGCGACATAACCAGAGTAAATGAATTCATAAGTCTACAATATTTTAATCATGAATCACAGGTAGATCCAGTCAGATCAAAGCTTAGAGGACCGGAAGAATTTATAGATACAGTAAGAAATTTACGAAGTGCATTTGCTGATCTTCACTACCAAGAGCAAAGACAATTGCCGTTGTGGATAAGGTTGTATCAGTAGTAAATGTAACTGGCAAACATACCGGAAACTTTTTTGTCATTCCACCTAGTGGAAATAGAATCTCTTATGGGGCAGTTCATATTCATCGTGTTGTAGATGGCAAGATCGTAGAACATCAAGCAATCCGTGATGACCTTAGCCTAATGGTACAGTTAGGAGTAGTGGGTCCTAAATCAGATCGGTATGAATCCCTATTCCAGACATGGAAAGCATGGAAAGGACTATAAAGAGAGAGGATAATGCATTATAAGCTCACATAAATCTGAAAGATTAGGTTCGAAACATGATGATAAAGCTGCAATACGCAAGCTTTATCAACAAATGATCGATGGCTGGAATGCAAGTAGTGGCGATGCATTTGCTGCTCCTTATACTGACGATAGTGACTTTATTGGGTTTGATGGTACGTACATGAAAGGACGTCGGGAAATTGCTTCATTTCATCAAATGCTTTTTGACAAATTTCTTAGAGGCAGTCATCTTATTGGAAAAATCAGAAGTATACGCTTTGTGACTATTGATATTGCGATCATGATCGCAGTTGGTGGAACTGTAATGGCTGGAAAGTCAGATATTGAACCGGAGCGAAACTCTATTCATACCATTGTTGCTGTGAAACGCGATAGTAATTGGTATTTTACAGCTTTTCAAAATTCACGAACACAATATGTTGGAAGACCAGAGGAGTCTCAAGCGCTAACAGAAGAACTACGGCAAGAACTACTAATGGCATCTAAGAAGACGGATTAGAAGTTCAACTATTCTTTTAGTCCCTTACATACTTAAGTCTATTTTGCTATAACTAAATATGCACAATAAAAATCCCAAACGGACAATTTTGTATACAATAGTGTTATTAGTCGCATATTTTGGTCTTTTTGCAGCTAGTGTTATACCAAACTATATTCTTGCTGCATACAGTCAGAATCAAAATTCTTCGTTTAGTGCAGAAATTAATACTCTAGATCATATTCCTGTACGAAAAATCAAAGTAGGTGATATCGATATAGCATATAAACAACTTGGGAACGATAGTGATAAGCCAATTGTCCTCATAAATGGACTAGCTGCAACTATGGATATGTGGAGTCCAACTCTATTAAAAGAACTTTCATCAAATTATAAAGTAATAATTTTTGATAAACGAGGAGTTGACAAATCAACTATAAGTACGAAGGAATTTTCGATGAACCAGTTTGCAAATGATACCATTGGCTTGCTTGATGCGCTAAAGATAGAACGTGCAGATATACTTGGATTTTCAGTAGGTTCGTTTATTGCCCAAGAGATTGCATTAAAGAGCCCTGATAGAGTTAACAACCTTATATTGTATGCATCAAGCTGCGGTGGTAAAGAGGCGATTCCTCCAAGGCCTCAAGTACTGCAAGCTGTTAGTGCTATTACTAATACATCGCTCTCAGCACAGCAAAAGATAGATAGGATCACATCTACGTTGTTCCCATCTGAGTGGTTTAAAGCAAATCCAAGTTACCAGAGCTACATACCAAATTCCAAAGAATCAGCTTCGCCTGAGATAATTCAGAGACAACAACAAGCAACAATCGATTGGTTCGCTACAGGCACTTGTAATGCTTTGTCGAATATTACCAAACCTACTTTGGTCATAGTTGGAACAGACGACATGTGGACTCCTGCGGCAAAATCATTGATGATAACAGAAAAAATCCCTGGAGCATCACTTGTACAGATCAAAGGAGCTGGGCATGGCTTGATGTATCAATTTCCGGATAAATTTAGTAAAGTGGTGTCTACGTTTTTGCAGATAGCTAGTTAGGTAGAGACAAGGTAATAGCTAGTAATATGTATTATGAGATACGGGATTTCACGTTTGGGTATGTGGGATGATCAGTCTTGAAATATGAATACTAATTAAGTGCAAACCAAAAAATGCATGAAGAATTTTATTGATAGTCGGGAGTCGCTATCTGTATCTCCTCTAGTTTATCTTTGCTGGTTGCATCTGATTCGCTCATGCGCAGTGGTATTCAAAGTACAGTTAATAAATACACAAGAGATCAAAAGTATAGTTGCAACAATATAGTTCAGACAAACAAGGAGAGGAAAAATCTACCATCGATTTCAAATTAGCGATGATACCCCAGGTGAGTTTTATGAAGTGCCCAATCAAGACCGGTCTTGGAGTACTAGGCAAAAAGTGGACTATGTTGATTATTAGAGATATAGGAGTCTACAAGATTACACGCTTCAATCGTCTTCTAGAATCTATTGAAGGTATTACTCCGAGGGTTCTCTCAATGCGTTTGAAGGAACTTGAGAAGAAAGGTTACATTGAACGTGCCGAGGAAAAGAGATCACCTATGATAGTACAGTGGAGGCTTACTGAGAAGGGTAAAGATACACTACCTATTTTGATGCAGCTAGTTGCATTTGGTTCTAAATGGTACTTCGATGTTGTATTTGAGGATAAAAAACCTAGGAAGTTAACTGAGATATTTCCAAATCCACGAGTAAGAGAAATTATCATGGGAATCATATAAGAAATATTTACTATCTCTTCAGCAAATGCGCAACTTTAGTTTACCCTAGTTTTTGACTACGATTAACTGCAGTCAAAAAATAACCTATAGTAGTAGAATCAGTAGACAGTACTTGTAGATTATGCTCCTCAATCCTATTACTCAACTTTGATGGTTGATATAATTTAGCTCCAGTATGAAATAGAGTCTCACAAAATTTTAAGCGCTTTCCCCTAGGTGTGTTTGGATCAATTTCTAGAATTATTATCTTTCCATCTGGCTTTAATACTCGCTTCATTTCTTCTAAAGCCTTATCTTGATCTGAAAAATGATGAAATGAAGCACTTGCTACTACCTTGTAAAAGTACTCATCTGGCAGAGGTATATTTTCTGCTTCTCCTTCTATGAATTTAATGTTTGGTCTATGAGATTTCCCGTATTCTACAACCTCTTTGCAGTTATTAGAATAAGCTTCTGTTACTTTACCAGTATTTCCACCAATGTCCAATAGAATGTCATTAGGTCTATGTCTATGTACTCTGACATAACCTGAATTCTTTTTGATGCACCAATTGTGTATGTAAATTCTTGTAGTTTGACAATTAGGTTATTGTATAATTCTCTGAGGTTTGTCATTACGATGATCCCTTCTTTCTTTGTTACACTGCTCTTCATTCCTTTTTAATTCAGATCGGGCCACTATATGGTAGTTAGAGGCTGTTTTTGTTGCGCTTGAGGCGTCATTTGAAATGAATAAACGACCTTTTGAAGAAATGTCGGGTATATTATCCGGTAGTCGCACTCATAATATAACTTCGTTCATCATTTGTTCATAATCAGATTCCACTATGCGGTCTTTGCTTTTGACATCTCTTCGAAAAATGCTTGCCCCGCCTTTTTGAGCTCATCTGGAGATAGATCTTTTTTGTGAGTTGCTATTGACCATAAGTGTCCAAATGGATCAAGTATCCAGAACGGTCTCCGTAGAGTTGGTCATTGACTGGATGTAATATTGTAGCCCCTTCAGATACAGCCTGATTAAATACAGAATCTACATCTTTAACATAAACATATAAGCTAACTGGACTTCCACCAATTGATTCAGGAGAAAGAGCTTTCATATCTGTAGATTCTTCTGTTGACATAAATACAGAATCACCTATTTTCAGCTCTGCATGCATAACGGTCTTACTATCAGGTCCGTGCATACGAAAACGCTCTTCAGCACCAAATGCCTTCTTATAAAATTCTATTGCTCTATCTGCATTTCTTACAACTAGATAAGGGTTGATTGGTGGTACCGTTTTAAACCTCTTTCAGATAACATTTTAAAGCAGGTTTAAACTCTTATAAGAGTCTTAATCCTTTTCCGTCGTGAAATTTTAAGACTGCCATATACTCTTATAATATAATATTAATGCTTTTGTTAACAGCAAAAAAGATGGACAGATGATGATTGTATACCAGGATAAAGGTCTAGACCTACGCACCTGATAATGACTGTTCTATAAATTTCTGATAGGCTTCTTTAGATGCAGCGCCTACTGTCCTTGCAATTTCTTTTCCGCCTCTGAATAGCAATAATGAAGGAATTGATCTAATCCCGTACCTCATGGCTATTTCTTGGTTTTCATCAACATTTAGTTTTGTTACTTTTATTTTCCCGTTCATTATATGCGATAACTGTTCTAGAGTAGGACCAACCATTCTGCATGGACCACACCATTCTGCCCAAAAGTCGACCAAAACCGGTAAATCAGACTTTAGTACATCATTATCCCATGAGTTAGTTGTGATGTGTGTTATTTCTTTGCTTTTGCTTTGGCTTTCCATATAATATTAAATATATACATAATCCTATTTGAATAATGTGTTCAAACAATTATAAATAAGTCCGTATTTAACATATTACAGCAGCATAGCATTACTCTGGTCTTATCGGGTATACATAACGGCATCGTCTGCATATGAGGAATCAAAAGTGTTAACGATTATTTGGTTTACTATATAACTATACCTTTTAGTATACTTAATAGCTGGGCATCTATACATAAAAATGACCAAAGTTGATTTTAATAGGCACCAAAGTCAAGAAAACGTATGCCGGGGAAAATATAGAAGCATACAAGTCTTATCAAATATGCCTGGAAGGATATAATTCACCATCTACAAAAAGGCTTACAAGATTCACCTTTTACTATTCTACTGGCACCACAATACTGACCTTACTGACCCTAGCACTCTTATACAGTTAAAGATTAAGTTGTTAACTATATTATACATCTTAAAAAAAGTAGCCAAACAGACTTCTGAAAAAGCAAGACATGGAGAATTATCTATAAATTCTATTAAAGCATATTTGTTAGGTGTTCAATCTTTCATTGAATTTAACATATAGTGATAAACTGGATCATTGCCAAATATTATCCAGAACAAGTTACTAACAATCTAAGAGCTTATACAAAAGAAGAGATTTAACAAGCATTATTCAATATAAATGGTATTTAGGTTATAAAGCAATGATTAAAGTATATTCGATCCATTGAAATATATGAATTATGACAAATTATTCTGCAAATCTTTCATAATGCTAACCTAAAGTACAGCCGCCTCACATTGAGGATGCATTTTCAAAAAGATAAAGCCATATCTAAAGTTTCTTGATATACACAACTGGATTAGTAACAGCATTGTTTGATTTTGAGTCAATACTGTAG
>JBKPMB010000264.1:0-9270 GCA_046731995.1 Thermoproteota archaeon
GCTACGCTATTATGCTTCAGTGTTCGATTACGTAGAGATTGATTCTTCTTTTTATAGAATGCCCAATACCTTTATGGTTAAAAATTGGTTTAAGAAAACTCCTGAACACTTTAGATTTACAGCCAAAGTTCCAAAAGTCATTACACATGATAAACGTCTAAAAAATGTTAGTAAAGAATTAGAGTATTTCCATAAAGCTATGTTACCACTTAAAGATAAGACTCTCGCATTACTTATACAATTACCACCGTCATTAAAGATAAGCGAAGGAATAGAGAATATGAGACAACATCTAAGTGCATGAATTAGACAGTAGTAATTTTAGATATGCAGTAGAGGTTAGAGATAGATCATGGTTTCAAGATTTAGCATACAACTTTTTTGCAGATAATAATATTTGTATGGTATGGAGTCAACTTGCAGAATTAAGAGCGCCTCCAATAGCTACCACTGATTTTCTGTATATTAGGTTTATTGGTGATAGAAGTATTAACGAGAAGGATTTTGGGAAAATACAGAAGGATAGAGTTGTGGAAATGAAGAAGTGGTCTAATAAGCTTAAAAGAGCCATAAAGGAGCAAAGTGATGAAAGAGAAAAAAGTACCAACCTTGTGATAGCATCAGCTAATAACCACTATGCTGGCTTTGGTCCGGAAACTGCCAACATATTTAGAAATATGATTGGTCTTCCTTCACTAAATTGGCAAGAAGCCAAGATGAAATACGATAAGCAAGCTAGTTCGAACAGATAATGCTACTATACCCACAGAGCAAAAGTCGCTTTCTGATTATCTGTAGACAATTAAATGACATATCCTTGCATTATGAGTAGTCATATCTTGTGGTTTTCAAGATGCACAATGTACAGCTGAGTATTCTTTTATGAGCCCTAAAAACTGAACTTTTTGGGTGAGTTATTACATACAAACCGCCTTTTCTATTGATTTGAGGAACCTATTATTCATGTTCTTAGTACCAATTGTAACTCTAATACAGCCTTTACGATCATCAATATTGCCAAATGCTTTAACCACCAATTTTGCCTCTTGGAGTGATTTTAAAATTGTATTATATTTTTCATAAGATTCAAAGAAAATAAAATTAGCATCAGATCGGAATACTTTGATTCCATTGAACTTAACGAGTTGATCAAATACTCTCTTTCTTTCCGCTTTGACCATTTTAATGGTCTGTTTGATATATTGGGACTTAGATAATACTGTGGCGGCTATTGTAAGTGACAGACTGTTGAGTGGATATGGAGATTGAATACTTGATCTGAATATTTCAGCAAATCTTTTATTCGATATAAAATATCCTACTCTTGCTCCTGCCAATCCAAACGCTTTTGAAAGCGTACGAAGTATAATGACATTGTCATATTTAGTAGAAGCATATGATACTAAGGAATAATTTGCAAATTCTACGTATGCCTCGTCAATCAAAACTAGTTTATCCTTTAGTGTTGCTATTATTTCTAGTACTGATTGCTTATCAAATTGATTGCCAGTTGGGTTGTTAGGAGAGCAAATGTATACTATACCGCACTGCTTGGCGGCTTGTAAAAACTCCTCTTTGTTTAGAGTATTGTCCTTTTTGTTAAGCTGCATTCTATTTACAGTTAATCCATGCAATTCACAGCGGTTTATAAAATAAGAAAACGTTGGAGTGAAAACATTAACACGTTGACCTCTGCCAATAGTTGATAAAATTAATTCAATTATCTGATCAGATCCATTTCCGACTGCAAGATATTTTTTGTCAATACCTGTATATTTTGCAAGTTGTCTGTAAAGTTCTTCGAATTGCTCTGAGGGGTATTCTCTAAGATCCGTGTCCTTTGCTGCCCTCAAAGCGATTTGTGAAATAAATCTTTTGTTTAGCATAAAATTCTCATTAGCATCTAGTTTGATAAATTCCTGACTATTATTTCCATTTTCTGATCTAGTGTATTTATTAAAGCTAGAAAGTATATCTAATTTCTCAGATACCCAATTTATCATTTTTTAAATCTTTCCTTTACAGCTTCATAGTGATTTGTTAAACCTTCAGCAGTTGAAATTTGTTTTACAACTGACCCTGCTTTTTCAAGACCTGACTTTGTTGCTTGTACTACATTTACAATTCTTACGAAATCAAGAGCTGAAAGTGACGCCCTTGATTTGCCAAATCCTAGTGTTGGAAGAACATGATTAGAACCTAAACAATAGTCGCTTGCTGAAGAAGGAGTATATTTTCCAATCAACACTAGTCCAGCTGACGTTATCTTCTTTGAAATACGTCTTGCATTATTTGCAATGATTTCCAAATGCTCTGGCGCAACTTCATTTATAAATTCTGTTGAACTGGATTCATCTTTACATATAGCAATAAATCCATTTTCTTCTAAACTTCTCTTGACGATATCAGAACGTTTAATAGTATTCTTCTCTAGAATTGCCTGGATTTCATGTGCTACCTGCATTGCAAGTTCTTGACTTGTTGTTACTAATCCACATAATGTATCATAGCTATGCTCAGCTTGTGAAATTAAATCTAACGCAACAAGTTTCGGATCAGCCTTAGAATCTGCATATACCAGCAATTCGGTAGGACCAGCTATCATATCTATTGAAACCCTGCTGGAAGCAAGAATTTTGGCTATAGTAACGAATATTCCTCCTGGGCCAACAATCTTGCTTACTTTGGTAATTGCGGTAGTTCCAAAAGCTAATGCACCAATTCCGTGAGCTCCACCAACCTTATAAAATTCATTAACCCCACAGATATCTGCAGTAACTAGAGTAAGAGGGTCCACTGTTCCATCTTTTAATGGGGGTGATATTGCAACTATCCTCCTTACTCCAGCAACTTTTGCAGGTATAGCACACATAACTATACTACTTGGATAATGTGCTTTTCCACCGGGAATATAGCAGCCTATGCTAGCAATTGGTTGAACAATGCGCTGTATCCTTACACCAGCTGATGAAATCGTAAGTCCTTGGAGATTCTTCAAAAGTACTTTTTCAGCCGTTATTAACCGCTCTTTCATCATCTTTATAGATTGAATCTGCTCCTTGGTGACTCTGTTATAGGCTTCCTTGATCTCATTATCTGTAACTCTTAATGAATTCAATCTAATGCCGTCAAACTTCTCAGTATAAGCTAAAAGTGCACTATCGCCATACTTTTCTACGTCGTCCATTATTGATTTTGTTTTTTGAACTAAGTCGTCAGAAATACTAGTCGCAAAATTGCGTAATTTAGCAGCACCAGACTTTGGATCAATAATAACTAGTGTCTTTATCAATATGCTCATCGAGATTTATCTCATCTAGAGGAAGTATCTGCCTTGTCTCCATTACAACTATACCCTGTGCTAGCTTCCTCATTATTGGTACTATTTTGATAAATTCCTTCTTGTCAATAATGGTGTTGACTCCATACCAGCCTTTCTCACTTAATGAGCTGATTGTTGGTTTTTTTAGCGCAGGCATATTTTTCAGTAAACTATCAAGATTTTTTTCCTCCACATTAACAAAGATATGAAGCTTTTTTCGGCCTTCAACTACCCCCTTTAGTAATGCAGTCATATCTGCAATTTTTTCCTTCTTTTTTGGATCTTTGAGAGCATTTTTATTTGCTACAAGAACAGCTGTAGATTCCATCACTGTATCAATTATTTTTAAATTGTTTTGAGTTAACGTAGTGCCAGTTTCGATAATATCGAATATTGCATCAACATCTTCTGGTGGCTTTGCCTCAGTAGCTCCAAATGAAAGAAATATCTCCACGTTTTTATTTTCTCCAACTCGTAACCATGGTGTAATGATCATAGGATCAATATTACCAAAGTATTTTTTGTAACCCTCGTTCATTTTAATATGAGAGGCAGTAGTGGTAAGATACTCTGAAGACAATCTAAGAGGTTTATTTTTCTTTGCAAAATCTGTAATTAAGGAAGTTAAATCTTTGATTTCATAAAAGCTTTCTGGAATAGCTATTACTTGTCTTACCCGTCCATATTCTAAATCAAGCAATATTTTGACATCAGCATTGGCCTCCCTGATCCAATCTTTGCCTGTAATTCCAACATCATAGAACCCCTCTTGGACGTATGTTGGAATTTCCTGAGGTCTCAGGATTTTTACCTCAATTTCTGGATCGCTGAGGCGTATTCTATAAGTGCGTCCCTTGCCCACTATGCCTTGCCATGCCTGTTCAAGGATTTTGAATGTAGCTTCTTCAATACTACCCTTTGGAACTGCAAATTTCACTATAGGCATAATATATAATTGAGTAATAATATGGTTGATTAAACTAACTAATTAACTTATCATATGTTTGAATCTTGTTATAATTAAAACGGCTATTGTATAGACAGATATACCTCAATATAGCCGATGTCCTATAGACAATAATATATATTCGCTTTGTTTTATGCTATAAAAATTAGTAAAAAAGTCTCCTTAATATACGAATTTTAGGTTCAGAATACAGAGATAAAGTTATAACCATGCATTCAATAAGCAATACACAACGCACAAGGACAAAAAATGATCTTAAAATATTTGTAAGGAGGAATTGTTTAATTTCAAACACTCAAACACATTATCTAAAAAGGAATGAAATGACATATACATCGTTTGTAGCACTAGTTATAGACATTATGTCGCATATAGATTTTGTCATATATCATAGCTAATTTACCACATTTCTGACAATAAACCAAGCCGCATATACAACAAATAATTGTTGATGCTTGTTCTTTCTTAGATTTAATTGAGATAAAGTCATGCTCATGTATCCTAGCATCTATTATGAGTTCTTTAATAATAAGAGCAGCCTTGTTATTATTGTTATCTGCTAGACCATCTACTGCATGCATACACACTATATTATATAAGAATCAACTATAAAAAATGTGTGCAGCTATTGATACATACTTATTTGCCCATAGATGAGGAACCCAAAAATAGCACTCTTATAACGTGTGCTGTAGCCAATAAGTTGCTACTTCTTTAACTAATCTGTCAATATTTCTGCTTGTTACCATGTCATCACCTGAAACCTTTAGATGTTGCACAAGGTATGATTTACTATGTCCTCAACGTTTTTCATTTTTATCACGCCATTACAAAATTACATTTGTCATGTCAACCTTGCGTTTTGAGGACATATAAAGTTTGATAAGTTACACCAAATTTTTAAGGCTATTTCTTGAGTAAAAATTTAGTATTGCAGAGGTATATGCTTAATATTTATTGACAAGTATCTTTAGACCAATTAGAATATTTATGTAAGAATCTTAAAGTGCTCTTGTTTTATGATATACCGTAAAATAATTTAATATATATGTATTAGAATTAAAAACAATAATAGGCTGTATTATTAACAAGCATCATAACATAGCAAAAATACGTCGAATTTGAATCTATTCATGTATATATGCATAATACCATAAAATAATGATTTGAAAAATTATGCATGCATGTATAAAGCTATTTAGATCAAATTTTTGTTTACTATTTAGTTTTGCTTGATAGCGACTTTAGAATCTCCTTTGCACGATTTATATTTATATTATTTTCCTTAACTATTCTATTTGCTACAATATAAATCAGATCACCCTCGGCTCCTGCCATAGCAGCAATATTTCTTGCATGGAGTTTCATGTGGCCTTTCTGTATCCCTTCTGATGCCAATGCTCTTATTGCAGCCAGATTTTGAGCAAGACCGCTAGCAGATAACACCATTGCAAGATCCTGAGAAGTTTTAACGCCTAAAATTTTTAATGCCACTTTAGCTATAGGATGAACCGACGCTATTCCACCTACTGTTCCAACAGCCATTGGCAATTCTATTTCTCCTGCCAAATCACCCTCCTTGGTTTTATACCACCTTGTCAGTGATCGATATGTTCCGTCTCTAGCAGCATATGCATGTGCTCCTGCTTCAATTGCACGGAAGTCCTGTCCAGTAGCTAATGCCACTGCATCAATACCATTCATTATGCCTTTATTGTGAGTAACAGCACGATACGTGTCAGAATATGCAAAGGCATATGCGTATAAGATTCTCTTTACAATCTGCTCTCCCCCTAACTCATTCTTATCGAATATTGCCTTGCACTTTACAAGTCGTCTTGTTGCATAATTAGAAAGTATTTTTAGTATAGCCTTGCCTCCTGTTAATTCCTCAATTCTTGGTGCTATAGTTTCACACATTGTATTTATTGCATTCGCACCCATTGCATCTTGAGTATCGATGATTAATTCTACAACTAACATTTCTCCCATCTTGTTTTGGCTTTTATCATGTATTCGTCTAACCTCCAAATCTTTTGCTGTAACAGTTTTGGTTTTTGAATTTGCTAAATGGAGCAGGTGTTCTTTGTTAGCCTGGATCCTCTCTTTTGCACCTTCCGCAGAAATGGGCAAAGAAACTAATTGTACTTGACCTATCATCAACGATCTATCAGCCTCTGCTGTAAAACCTCCTTTTACTTTTGCAATTTTAGCTGCTTTGCTTGATGCAGCAATAACAGATGGCTCCTCTATGGCCATCGGTAGGACATATTCTTTACTATTGATCACAAAATTTGTTGCAATTCCTAGAGGAAGAACTATCATACCAATTGCATTCTCTATCATTCTGTTAGCATCATCAAAATTGAATACAGATAGTGGATCCTGTATTATCTTAATATCCTGATCAGACAGAACAGCTGTTCTTTTTAAATAGTGCAAACGTTGCTGCTGATTCATATCATAAATTCTCTTTCGTAGCACCAAAATAATCTATGTTTCAACTTAATGCAAGGATTTAAAACCTTATTTGTTGATGGCATTCTTATTGTATAATTATATATCGTGATCCTTAAATACTAAGGATGTTGACTAAATATGCAGATAATTAATAAATATAAGTTTAAAATTTTTGATTATAATATGTTATTGACCAATTCTACCAGAATACCATTGTGACTGGATAATTGTATGACGTACTCTCTGGTTACAGATCCGGTTAATGATCAATTCAAAAAATTCGACCTTATCAGGCAATCATAGTCATTAATTAATATAAATAAATGCATAAATACTATTCATAATATTACCCAGATGAAAAAATTTTTTAATCCAAAGACTAGGTTTGTCTCTTATCTTATTCCATCATTCTTCTTCTGATTCAAGAAAATAAAGTTACTGCAAATTACCTATCTCCAGTGAGGTGTACTAATATTGAGCCAGTACATCAGAATCCAACAGTATGCTTAATCCTGCTCAAGTAATGGGTTATTATGATGGCAATACTGTAACTGCATTATGAACTATGCTTAACACTTTGCTATGAGTGATAGTTACTATCAAACAAACTATGGCCATTCAACACCAGGTCATATTAATCTTATATCTGGACAAACACATGGGGCTATTCCAGGCAATTTGACAAAGCAGGTATATACTTCAAGGAACACTGATAGGCAATCCTGATCCAAAATACGATGATTGTTCACTTAGTGCTGAAGATACTTTGTACCTTACTTCAAAGATCCATTACCAAACGCCTTTCCTCCAGCAATAGAAATGACAGGTAAAAATTAGGGAATCTTCTAAACACGAAAATATAACATGGGATGGTTCTCAGCAGGATTCAAACCTCGCCAGATAGTAAAGCATCAATAAACTGCAGTTCTGCCATGCATGACAATGGGTATGATGTAAAAACCCACGATTACTATGCAAATGTATAACCATTCCAGTATTATAAGTCAACAGCAAATCCACATCATCTACCACCAACTTCAGTAACTATGATAGGAAAAACAGATCAGGTTAACCATCAATATGATTTGTCTGATTTCTGGGCTGCTGCTGAAGTTGGTAATCTACCTGCTGCAAGCTTTTTGAAAGCACCATCATATCAACAAGGCCATGCTGGTTATTCTGGTCCGTTGCTTGAACAAAGCTTTCTTGTCGATACAATAAATAAAATTCAAAAGCTGCCAGAATAGAATAGCACTGCTGTGATGATTACTTATGATGATTCAGATGGATGGTATAATCATGTTATGCCACCATTAGTAAGTACATCTAGTGATCCAATATTTGACGCATTGTTTGGACAAAAAGGCGTCTGGTAATACTCAACCTATGGAGGTATACCAAGACAGATGCGGTTATGGTAGTCGCCTTATTTTGTTAGCAATATCTCCATTTTCAAAGGCAAATCACATCGACCATCGCATTACCGATCAAACATCAATATTAAGATTTATTGAAGATAACTGGCTTGATGAACAACGTATTTGAGATCATTCACTTGATGCAAAAGCTGGTTCTGTTGCTGGCATGTTTGACTTTAATAGTGGACGTAAGCCTATAAGCAACTCTTCTTAGATTCTAGCACAGGTATGCCTGTTTTAAGTAGAAAATAAGAATTATTTTGTCAAAAAGACAAAATAAGGAATATTAAAGATTGAAAAATAGTTAAGCATCTATTCTATATTTTCGCGTTCAAAGACCTAATGAAAAGTTACGCTAAACATGGTCTTGAGTGGATAAACAAATGCATAAAGCTAACTTTCGCAGTATACTATACGTGAAGATGAATAAGCCTTAGTGTTTAACGAAGGAAATATGAATAATTTGAGCTCATCTATGAATAGTGTAGCTCCTGCAACACTACCAATAGCACGAAAGATGATTGATCCATCTCAATTCACGTTGTATTATCATATTCGGATATCATGCGGCATATTGCTAGCGATATTCGTAAAAATATTACATAGAATAAGTGGAAATCACTAGTGATCCAACTTATATCGCTAGTGATATATTTATTAAATATATTGCTTATTAATATAGTATGCAAATAGCAAAACAAGATACACCATTTATCCACAAAGCCGTAGCAGCCATGACAATTTCTGTTGTAGCTGATGCTTTAGATTACTTTGCAGCTCCATTATTTGATATACCAGTTATTGGAGATGTGTTCGATGTTATTACAACTAGCTTATTATATTCTATAACAAAAAGCAAAATTTCTACTGCTATAAATACGATTGAACTAATACCAGTTATTGGAGACTTTGTTCCCACTTATACATTATCTACTTTACTATGGATTTCAAGGGAACTTAAAAGGCGAAATAAGGTAAAAAAAGTCGTTGATTACAAAAATTATAAAGTGATAGATGGGTAAGATTATTATAAATCATAGATATGAAATTATCATTTATCATAATTTGTTAAGAATCTATATCATTAGCAGATTTAGTTTTCC
>JBKPMB010000265.1:0-15418 GCA_046731995.1 Thermoproteota archaeon
TTACAAATTGACCAGCCTATTAGGAAATCAAATCGTCCAGAAGATGAGGTAGTTACCTATAATGAAGTCGAATTTGAGTTGAAAGAGATATCTTCTGAAAACAGAGTCTTGATAGGACCGTCTAGACTTACAAGGTTTGAACGAGCTAGAATTAGCGGTGCAAGGTCATTACAATTATCTTTGGGGGCTCCATCATTAATTAGAGTTCCAAATGACGTCAGAGACTCTATCACATTGGCAGTAGCTGAACTAGATCTTAAAGCGTTGCCAATCTCGATTAGACGTATATTGCCAAATGGTCTCTATCAAGACATTTCAATAAATATATTAAAGTAATAACCTTAATTTTACTTAATTTATTTTGTAATAACGTTTCCTATATGGACTATATTTTTCTTAGGAATTAGTGGATTATATATCATATATAAACACTTTAATTATTTGCTAAGTTGATATAAATGCAGCTAGTAAAGAAAATGACCGTTACTTCTAATATTATAAAAAAAATTGTTACGCCACGTACGAGGTCATCAAAAAAAGGCGATAACGGTATAGTCCTTATTGTTGGGGGAAGTAGGATATATCACGGTGCACCAATACTTGCCTCGATGGCTGCTCTGAGGTCAGGTACCGATCTTGTATATACTGCGGTACCAAGATCAATTCTTGTAGCTGTAAGATGTTTTTCCCCAAATATTATCGCCTATCCTATACCTGATGATAAACTGACAATAGGATCAGTTAACAAGCTAATAAGAACAATCCCAAAGAATGCTGATAGCGCCGCTATAGGAATGGGCATGAGTATAGCGAAGTCAGAAGCGTTACTTTCACTGATAAGACAACTGAAAAATGCTGGCACAAAATTGTTGTTGGATGCTTCGGCTCTTATTCCTGATGTCCTAAAAGAAATTTCTGGAACTAATGCTATTATTACACCACATGTAGGCGAATACAAACGAATTTTTTCAGGAGACGATATTGGCAATATGACCGCAGAAAAGGAACGCATTTCAAATGTTCAGAGGCTTGCAAAAAAATATGGCATTACTATACTTCTCAAAGGATCTATAGATATAATCTCTGATGGCGAGCATGTGGCTCTAAATAAATTACATAATTGTGCAATGACCGTAGGAGGGACTGGAGATGTGTTGTCTGGTTTGACAGCGGGTTTTCTAACTAAGTTGAAGCCTTTTGATGCTTCAATTCTAGGTGTATATTTTAATGGTGTTGCTGGGAACCTTGTGTATAGCAGAATTGGTCTGCATATAGTTGCAAGTGACTTGATAGAATCGCTACCTAAAGCTATTATGTCATTTGATCTAATCGAATAAGGGCTTTGATAATTTAATATGTATAATTTAAGCACTTGCATTCTTGAAATTCTGTATTATCTTTGATTCATTACATCTGTATTGAAAATATGAACTTAACAAAACTACTAATGGCAAGACATGTTTCCTTTCATTTTTTGATTGAATAACAATTACGCGATTAGTTTTGTCATGCTTTAAACAACCTGAATAATGTATTCCTGATGCAATATCAATAATATTTAATATTGCACCAGCATCTCTATCCTACATATTTATGCCTAAACTTCCATTGCTTTTATCAATAGTCCAGCAGACTGGACTGTTGGATTGAGTGCATAAGCAAATAGATAAGAACATAATAATCCATTTTCAATTGATTTTGTTAATTGCGCTGCATTTAACATAATGTCCGACCTACTAAATATATTTGTGATAACCCAAAGATATCCATTGACATGAATAAGACTGCCTTTCCATTCCTACCATCAATTTATATCATGCTGTTAGAATCAATAATTATCGTATTTGATGAAACGTCTACAACTTTAAAATCAATACCTTCAGGTAATGAAAAGAGATTCTCATTTCCAATATATTGATATATTATTACGAACCAAACTTTAATTCCATTATTAATTACTCTTAAAAGTGACAACTTCCATTGGCAAATTAATCTTATACCCCATACATCGAGAATCGCATTTATCGAAAATCTAGAACTAGCAATAAGGTTGGCAACTCTTTCGAATGCAGACGTAGGATCAACTATAAAATAGCTTTTTTCTTCAGAGCCAGCAGGGTCTCGACCTCGCTATTTATTCACTTTTAAAGTTTCAACAATCTTTTTCATGTTCTTTGATCTTCGTTCATAAATCTCAAAAATACCACTGAATGCTTCTTCTGAAGCAAGGGCACTACAAATAATCGGCTTTTACTAGGAAATTATAGATAATTTTTTCTTTTCTAATTTCTTCAGTGCGAAGTATACCTTTGTACGGGGCAAATCTGAATAGTATGCTATTTCGCTAGCGTGACGTGAACATTTATCGATCATTGTAAGGTAAGATTTCGCCTCCTATTTGATAGAGTTTTTTACAGAACAAAAAAATCAAAGAAGAACTTCAGATTTTACCAGATCTTGGGTCCATATGCAACTAGACAGATAATATACATTGGCTACTATAACGAATGTACACAAAACAAATAATTCTAGATACTAATTCTATTTGTGTAATAGCATATTAAAATTGTAAAGTATATGGCTTTGCATATTGCTGTCGTAATTCACATCATTGTTTTAAGAGGTAATTTCGACCTATGTAACTTATGCATCATTACTTTTAGGTAATGTAGTATCATACTTTGACTCACAACTGCTTGATAGGATTGAGTTCAATGCGATTGACGCTGATATTTAGTGCAAATTATTTTGTTTGTTACGCAATATAGATTTACACCATAGTAATTCAAACTTATCTCTAATTCTGTTTTGTACGGTAAAATATTATGAGTTTAGCTCCACAGGAATTAGAAAATACTGCCAGTAAACATGCTGCGGAGGCAATCAGATTAGATTCTCAAGGGTCTAGGGGCATGGCTGTGCAATCTTATCAACATGCTATTGAGGCGCTTGTTAAATTGGTTCAAATTTATCCAGAATACAAGTTAAATAAGGTGTACATGGAGAGAGCAAGTGCATATCAAAATAGAATTAAGGCATTACAGATGTCCCGTAGTATAGATGAAGTAGGATCGATTGTTAATGAGCCTCCCAAAAATCACCAAACATTGGGTAGCAATAGTAACACACCAGGGCGATACAGAAATTCTACGCAAACAGGCAATGATGGATCAGCGAAAGATGACCTTGAAGAACTTGTGATGAAAGAAAAACCGGATGTTTCTTGGGATGAGGTCATCGGTTTAGAGGATGCAAAACGCGCAATAAGAGAGTCTATAGTATATCCAACGAAACGGTCGGATTTATTCCCGCTTGGATGGCCAAGAGGCATATTGCTCTATGGTCCTCCTGGATGCGGCAAGACCTTACTTGCAGCAGCAGCGGCAGCAGAAATTGATGGTTATTTTGTAAACATTGATGCTGCTTCTATGATGAGCAAATGGCTAGGCGAGGCAGAAAAGAACGTATCAAGATTATTTGCCATGGCGCGCAAACTGCATGTTAACGAGGGTGTTCCAATATTGCTTTTCATTGATGAGATAGATTCATTGTTGGGTACCAGGAATAGCGAAGTTGGGGGTGAGGTAAGGGTAAAGAACCAATTCTTGACGGAAATGGATGGAATTAACGTGAAGTCTAAGGAGTCACAACTGTATGTTATAGGTGCAACAAATAAGCCTTGGAGTTTGGAGTCAGGTTTTCTTCGGAGATTTCAAAAGAGGATCTATGTCATGCTGCCAGATCACGCTTCAAGAACTAACTTATTTCATCAATATACAGCTCCGCTTAAAAAAGAAAGGGCATTGAAACCTGAAGAACTAGCCAAGCTTGCAGAAGGATATAGTGCTAGCGACATCAAAGATATATGCCAGTCAGCTCAACTCAGAGTCGTTAATGAACTATTCGAAAGTGGAAAAGCACACGAGGCGCAGTCTATTCCAAGGGCTATTACTATAACAGACTTTAAAGAAATTTTTAAGATAAGAAAACCAAGTGTCAGTACAGATATGATAAAAGGCTATATGAAATGGAGTGATCAGTTTAAGGCTCTATAATATCCATTTAGATAACATGACTACGCATTAGACATACTTCTGCTGAATATCTGTAACTTTTATACATGTGAAGTTCCACTATAGTATAAAATATTCGTATCTGATACGCCTATTAACAACATATTGCCTAATTGCGAGTATATACAACAATATTGTAAACGGGCATGTATTATTACCCGATTAGAAGCATACGCATCTTGTTATGCAATAATGTAACAATATGAGAAAGAAATATGAATCCTGCTGTATGCACAATACTCGGCACATGATAATCGTGGTTAAATATCCCTTACAAATTATATGTTGTTTCTATATCTGTCTATTGCCTCGGAAATTCTTCTGTTTGCTACTTCTTTATCTTCCCATCCTTTCACCTTGACGTATTTTCCTTTCTCAAGTTCTTTGTAGTGTTCAAAAAAATGCTTGATTTCATTACGAGTATGCTCAGGAACATTGTTGATATTCGTGATGTTTGAAAAGCTCGGATCTAATTTTGCAATAGGCACGGCAACTACTTTCGAATCCTGACCCTCCTCATCTTCAGTTAGCAGTATTCCTATGGGATTGGCTCGGATTACTGACATAGGAATCACTGCGTCATTTCCAAGTACCAATACATCTACAGGGTCTCCATCATCTTCCCTGCTTTGTGGAATAAAGCCGTAATTACACGGATAAAACATTGCTGTAAACAGTTTTCTATCCACAAATACCATTCCACTTTCGGGATCAATTTCATACTTGATACTGCTACCTTTGGGAATCTCTATTACCGCATTAATTTCTTCAGGCGGATTCGTTCCTGGCGCTAATACATCATGGACATTCATTATGGTTAATTTATCGAATATTTGATAAAATATATTCTTATTGTCAAATCATGTGTGCATTTATCAAAAAATATAAAGACAGGTCATAAGATTGGCTTCCATATAAATGGAATTTCAGGGTAAATATGATGCGAAGGTGGCAGAAAACGAGATTCGGCGTTATTTGGATGATATAGATCTAAGTTCTCTTTTGGAAAGAGATCTTCTTGAGAGTCAGCATTTAGTAGGTTACATAGAAGGTCCACCTACCATGAATGGTGAACCACATGTTGGACATTTAAGGGGACGTATAATTAAAGATCTCTGGTATCGATTTAATGCCTTGCAAAAAAGAAAGGTAATATTTAGAGCCGGGTGGGATACGCAAGGTTTACCAGTGGAACTGCAAGCTGAAAAGGAACTAGGACTAACAGGAAGTAAGGCAGATAATATTGACAAGGTTGGAGTCGAGAAAATTATAGAATCCTGTAAGAAATTAATTCTCAGAAACAATCACAAATGGATCAACACTGACAAACTCTTAGGGATGTCATTTGATTATCAAAAAGCATATTGGACTTTTCGCGATGAATACATTGAAAGAGAATGGCAATATTTAAAGAAGGCATGGGAAGCCGGGATTCTAACTGAGTGGTTTAGAGTAGTCGCATATTGTCCTTCATGTCAGACTTCTCTTAGCAATGCTGAAGTCAATCAGGAATATGAAATTGTTGAAGATCCATCACTCTATTATAAAGTCAAGTTATCTGACGAAGATGCATTTGTAATCATATGGACTACTATGCCCTTTACAGTTGTTACCGATGAGATGGTAGCCGTAAATCCAAACGCCAACTATGTGTATATCAAGGTCAACAATGAAAGCTGGATAATTGGTGAAAGTCGGCTGCAGGATTTATCTAAAGAATTACGTATTGAAAGCTTTGCAGTTGAAAAAAGGATTTGCGGTAAAGATCTTGAGGGCAGGCACTATATTCATCCTCTATTGCACCTTATATCTGGACTCGAAGAGATCGCAAAAACGGGTTCCATACATTTTATTATTGCTGAAGAATTTGTTGATATTTCAACTGGCAGTGGAATAGTACATCTATCTCCTGCCAACGGGGAAGTTGATTTTGATATTGCGGTAAAAAGGGGTATACCAATTTTTGTTCCCATAGATGATAGGGTTGTTTTTACACAAAAAGCTGGTGTTTTCAAAAATCTTTTTGTTCGGGATTCTGATCTCAAGGTTGTAGATACAATGAAAGAAGCTGGTGCTATTGTCAAAATAGGCAAGATAAAGCACTCATATCCACTTTGCTGGCGTTCACACCACAAGATTGTTTGGTTTGCACGACGTGAATATTTTTATATGATAGAAAAGCTAGGCAATAAACCAATAGAAGCCGCACAAAAGGTAGACTATTTTTTTGAATCACCGAAAAATAGATTCCTTGAAATTATCAAGGAGAAAGTCCCTTGGTGTATATCTAGAGAACGTATATGGGGGACACCGCTTCCTATGTGGCATTGTATAAACTGTAGTCATAAAGTTTTACTGCCTTCTAGAAAGGAGATTGTACGGAAAGCGACAGACCTTCCTGACGGTCCTGACTTCGAGTTGCATCGCCCATGGATTGACAAGATCAAAATAAAATGCGAAAAATGTGGACAAGAAATGCAAAGGGAGCCTTTTGTTTTAGATACGTGGCATAACAGTGGAGGAGCACCTTATGCTTCACTTTCTGATCAAGAGTATAACAGTTTGATCCCTGCTGAATTTCTGACAGAAGGGATTGATCAAACCAGAGGTTGGGCTTATACCTTGTTAATGGAAAATATTGTACTGACTCAAAGCTCCGAGGCACCTTTTAGATCATTTCTTTTTCAAGGCCATGTGCTAGATGAAAAAGGTAATAAGATGAGCAAGAGTATTGGAAATGTTATAGATGCTCACACGTTACTCACTGATAATCCTGTCGATTTAGTCAGATTTTATTTTATATGGAAATCATCACCTATAGAGTCGCTTACCTTTAGTCTAAATGAGATGTCGTCTAGACCATATCAAATTATGAGTACTTTATATTACCTACATGCTTATTTTAAGCAGAACAGTACCTTCGACAAATTTGAAAAAGATAGGCATAATCTAAAGTGGATCATAGAAAACAGTTTGCTTGATTTAGCTGGAATATGGCTTCTTTCAAAACTGCAGAATTTGGTTAAGTTAGTCACTACAGCATTTGAAAGATCAAGATTTCATGAGGGTGCGAAGGCACTCGAAGAATTTATAATCAATTATATGAGCCAAACTTATGTTCCTATTACGAGAAACGATATCTGGGATGACGATAGCAGGACCCTGGTCCATAGACTTATGATCTATTCTGTACTGGGACACGCGTTGAAACAAATAGATATAATGCTTCATCCTCTGTCACCTTTTGTCACAGACTACCTCTATTTGAATTGCTTTGCAAGTAAAAAAAGTATACTTATTGAAAATTGGCCAAAGTATGATAGCAGCCTTATAAATATTGAAGTAGAAGATGCATTTGACAAATTGAAGGAAGTTGTATCACTTGCAAATAGTGCTAGAATGAAAGCTCAACTAAAGCGACGTTGGCCAATAAAAAAGGCTATGATTTGTGTGTCAGATCCAAAATTTCTGTGTATCCGGGGTATTTCAGAAATATTGAGAAATCAATTAAATGTTGAGAAATATGTTATTGTAAACATAAATTATGAGACAACTATTGAAAAAATATTAAGTCTTTTAGAAAATCAAATCCCAATAGTACCATCAGTCAAGTTAATAAGGAAGAAAGTTGCGCCGAGGGTGAGGGCTAATGTTGGCAGAGTAATACAAGCATTAGAGAAAATTGATGTATTGGAGTTGCTAACAGATCTGCAATCATCCGGGAGATACTCTCTTCTATATGAAGGAGGAAAAATAGATCTTACACCTGATGACTTGGAATTATCTTATGACATAGATGAGGGATACGCTATGTCAGAACGGAATAATGTAATCGTCTTCATTACTACAAAGCGAGATGAAGGCTTAACTGCAAAAGGTCTGCTTCGAGATATTGCAAGAAATTTGCAGCAATTACGGAAGGAGAATGGATACAACCCAACAGACATACTTTCATCTGCGTATGTTGGAAATCTAGAAGACGAGGATATATCTATTCTGACACAGTTAAGAAATGAATTGACGTACCTTGTAAGAGTTAGATCTGTTATATTTTCAAAAGAACCATTAGATATGCCAAACTCTAAAATTATAGATCTGGACGGTAGAAAGTTAAAAATCTCCATAAAATAGGGGGGAACTTCTCATTCTAAGGCTACAGTATTTATTCAAGGCATATTTGAATTTTCTCTATGCGAGATCTAACTTTGTATACGAGAAGCAAAGCTAGGGAAATGTTTGAAACAAAAGATAAATTAAACTGATTGACAAGGCATGTAATTGCAATATGTTTTCATGAGTCATGATGTAGACTGGAGACAACAAGGCCCTTCAAGAGAGCACATTTTATCAAGAAAAGACCGCTTTGACAAAAATACCTTAGAAAATCTAGAATCTAAAAATCCGTATTATAATATACCTTGTTATATGGATCTAGAAAGGGAATTTGGCGTAAGGTCTACTTTTTTCTTTAGAACTACCTATGAGGGAGGCAATTACGAAGATTATGAGAATGATATAAGGGCATTAATCAATGGTGGTTGGGAAATAGGTCTACATACTGATCCTCTTTCAATTAACGATACGCTAAAAATACAGGAAGAAAAGACCAAGCTAGAGAGATTAGCTAAAACTACTATAAAGGCCAATCGTGTTCATTTTCTGGGTTTTAATGCCGAATTACCAACCAAGTTACAAGAGCTGAAATTTGTATATGATTCATCTGTCAGAAATTCAAAAAACATCATAGATAAAAATGAAATGGGGTATTATAAGTATAATAATAATTTAATAGAATTTCCAATTACTTTGATGGATGCCTATATGTTTACATACATGAAAATAAAAGAGAACAGGATTATTGAAATATTTGAGAGCACATTGAATTATGGGAGAAATTTGATAAAGCATCTCAATCATAAGCAAAAAGATTTTAATGTAATGACAGTGGTCTGGCATGATAATGTGTTGAAGATGAAAGGAGGCAGGATGTACAAAGAAATACTTCAATATTTGACATCACAGGATGATGTAAATATACACCGGGGAATTGATTTAGCTGAGATGCTAAGTAAAGATAATGCCAAATTCTGATTTTACAATAAAAAAAGAAATATCTCGATCTGCTGAGGTGATAGATTCAAACCTTCAGTCTAAATACATTGTAATAGAATCTGGAGCAAAGCTGCGACACGTAGATATAAAAGCAAAAAAGTTACTGGTAAAGTCAAATAGCAATTTAACAGATTGCAAAATGTTTTCTGATGGCATGATAGACATAGGAAATAATGTGATCATTAAGGAACACACAGTAATTAACGCCTTCAAGTCTATTTCAATAGGTGATAGAACCATTATTGATAGAGACGTATTTGTAGGTGGAATGCAGAGTGAAAAAAGTCAGATAAGAGTAGGGAGTGACTGTGTCATCCTTTTTAGATCATATCTCAACACAACAAGAAAAATCTTAATCGGGAACGGGGTTGGAATAGGCGGATATTGTTTAATTTTTACACATAGTGCATGGCAAAATGTACTTGATGGCAATCCGTACAAATTTGCTGATGTCAAAATAAAAGATAATGCATGGATACCATGGAATGTTACCATTCTACCAGGAGTAATAATCAATCAAGACGTTACAGTGGGAAGTGGCTCTGTTATTACGAAAAGTTTACCAACCTCCGTATTTGCTGCAGGTGTACCAGCTAAGATAATACAAAAGAAAGATTATAGAAGGCTCTCTATAGATCGAAAACATGTCATAGCATTGAAGATACTATCTGATTTTCAGGAATACGCATTACATTACCTTAAACTGAAAAATGTTGTCGTCAAAAACTCATATAGCTTTGCTATATCTTTTCGAACCAAGAGGCTAATATATACTTTGGACTTTCAAAGTCTTAAAGAAGATGATGTAATTATATCATTTCGGGTTCCACCAAAAATAAAGCAGAGATACGATTGGATTGAGTTAGATACCTTAGATGCAAAAACTAATGAAAACATTGGAAAACACTTTATAGTATTTCTTAGACGTTATGGAATTAAAATAAAAAAGTCTTCCATGTTACCTTAAGTATTCATTCAATGCTCGCTAAATATGTTATACTTTCTTATTGTTTCAGTTATCTGTATTTGGTGAGGGGAGCAAAATTTTATACTAATGTATTTATGTACTCCAATATAACCAGGCGGATTATATTTTAAAACGTTATCTATAACGTTACACCTTCTAAGCATTATTTTTTAATTAGGCAATGCTTTTAAACTGATAATTTTTCTCTATATATTGGGATGGCTGGAGTTACGGAATTTAATAATTCTAAGGAGAACTTGATAATGCACATAAGAAAACGGGATGGTAGAATAGTCAATTTTGCACAATCTAAGATATCTGATGCCATATATAAGGCACTTGTGGCAACGGGGAAGCCGAATTATCCATTAGCTGAGAAACTGGCAAGCAGGGTTGTGCAGAAAATGATTCAACAAGGTTACGGATCAGCCGAGAAGGACGCAGTCCCAAGTGTTGAAGATGTTCAGGATATAGTGGAGTCCATACTCATTGAGGATGGCTTGTCTGAAACAGCTAAGTCTTATATTCTGTACCGACATGAGCGACGCAAAGTTCGTGACGATAAGATGAAAATTCTCAATAAGAGAGACCTAGATGAAGTAGACAAAACATTTGACGTTAATTCGCTAAGGGTATTAGCAGCGCGCTATCTCTTAAGAGACGACAATAATGAAATTGCCGAAGGTCCGAAAATGATGCTTGAAAGGGTTGCAATTCTAGTAGCACTTGCTGATGTGATACACGATTTGCAAGTCTTCACTTTGGATGAGGAGTATGTTCAAAATATTGAAGAAGCAGAAAAATATTATTCTAAAATTGATGATTTTAACTTAAAGGTAAAGATTGGTGATTACTATCTCAACAAATATCACTTTGAATCTTTAGTTCGTCATTATGTTTGTCTTGCAAAATTAGGTCGTATGAAAATCAGCTTTAAGGAATTACTTAGGCTTATTGCGAAGGGCGACTTGGATGTGTACGAAGAGCGGATCAAAGAGTATTATGATTTGATGAAGTCCAGGGACTTTCTTCCCAATACCCCGACATTGATGAATGCAGGTGCAAGACTTGGTCAATTGTCCGCATGCTTTGTTCTTGATATGCAAGATGACATGTACAAGATCATGAAATCGTCTACAGATGCGGCCATGATTTTCAAATCCGGCGGAGGCGTAGGAATAAATTATTCTGACCTACGACCTGAGGGTGACATTGTCGCTTCAACATCCGGGGTAGCATCTGGCCCAACATCCTTTATGAGGATCATTGACACTATCACAGACGTAGTAAAGCAGGGTGGCAAAAGGCGTGGAGCCAATATGGGAATCCTTGAGGCATGGCACCCAGACATTGAAAAATTCATAACTGCTAAAACTAAGCCTGGTATATTCGAGAATTTTAATGTGAGTGTAGGCGTATGGGAAGACTTTTGGAGGTCAATTATAAACAAAGATGATAATCACAAGTATACCCTACGCAATCCAAGGACTAGTGAGCCTATAAAACAAATAGATTCACATCAGTTAATGGATTTGATTGCTTTAAGTGCATGGAAGAGTGCTGAACCAGGACTTATTTTCTTTGATAATATAAACAAATATAATCCATGTGCTAATGCAAAGGGAGGCCCACTGCGTGCAACTAATCCATGCGGTGAACAATCTCTCTATCCATATGAGTCATGTAACTTGGGCTCAATCAACCTAGCAAACTTTGTAAAGCGAAAGGCCGATGGGATGTATGAATTCGATTGGCAGCGATATGAACAGACAATTAGACTCTCTTCAAGATTTCTAGACAATGTAATAGATATGAACAAGTATCCTGTAGAAGATATCGATACTAACACAAAGTTAACAAGAAGAATTGGTCTTGGTATAATGGGCATTGCAGATCTGTTGTTTTTACTTAAAATTCCATATAACTCAGCTGAGGGCTATGAATTCATGAACAAGCTTGCAGAAGCACTGTCATATTACAGCATGGAAGAAAGTGTTGCGATTGCGAAGTCAAGAGGTCCATTTCCTCTCTTCAAAGATACTGACTACGTTAAGGGTAAGATTCCGGTAGCAGGATACTATGAGTTACCTAGAGAAATGCAGTCGTATGATTGGGATTCACTAATTGGGAAGGTCCAAAGGTATGGAATTAGAAATTCTTGGACAACAACAATTGCTCCTACTGGTACACTATCTATGATTGCAGATACCTCAAATGGTGTTGAACCAATATTTGCTCTCGTTTTTGAAAAACGTGTAACAGTTGGAAGATTCTTTTACACCGACAAGATTTTCGAAAACGTATTAAAGGAAAATGGTCTATACAATGATGAAATACTAACCAAGATTGCAAACAACTATGGATCAGTACGTGGGTTATCAGAGATACCCGACTGGATTCAGAAGATTTTTGTTACTGCGATAGATATGCATTGGACTGACCATTTAATGGCTCAAGCGGTGTGGCAGAAATGGATTAGCAATGCAATTGCCAAGACAATCAATATGCCAGGAGATATCACTGCAGAAGATGTGAGATATGCATATTTGTTATCACATGAACTAGGACTGAAGGGAATCACAGTATATAGAGACGGATCAAGACATGAGCAAGTACTGCACATTAGCGGCAACGACGTAAAGGAAAAAGGATTCACCGTAAGACCAAGTAGATATGTTATTGACTATGTACATGCAAATGTTACAGAACCATGTGTTATACAACAGATAGAAAAGATATTTGAGGAAACAGAGATAAAAGAAGTCTCACCACCCGTAAAAGACATTCCGCATACAATGCAGCAAACCAACCTTCCAAAGAAGATAATACAAGTACCACCGATTGAATCAAATGAAGATGAAATCTGTCCGTCATGCAAATCAAAGCTAGTAATTACTGAGGGTTGCAGTCTGTGCATTGAATGTGGTTTCAGTAGCTGTGCATCAGGTTGAAGCATGACCTTCTCTCCAACATTTCAATCATGACAGAGATAATAAGATTTAAAGAGTGATTTTCAATTTTGGTCTTCTCGTCTCTAATAAATATGCGGTAATAATTTTTTTATTACGTTATTTTGGGTTTAGCATATATTTTTTATTATTTATTTATACGGGATTTTCATTTAGTATCAAAGCAAGGAGAGCAGCTCTTAATTCTTTGCCGTATGCAGCCTGCCTAAAGTAAATCGCATTCTTTGTGCTGTCAATAGAGTGCGAAATTTCCTCCATTCTTGGCATTGGATGCATGATCGATACATCTGATTTCGCTTTTGCTAGAGTACTCTTATCTACTGTATAAGTACCCTTCACCTTTTCGTATTCTTGTACATCGGGAAAACGTTCCCTTTGTATCCTTGTAACGTATAAAACATCGAGTTTAGGTAAAATGTCTTCTAGTTGATTATGTTCATATAATTTCAATTTTTTCTGTACGTCATAGATCGATTCTTTCCTAATACCTAATATTGAAGGTGAAATCAAATGAATATTTACGTTATAGTTTGCTAAAGCATATAATAAAGAATAGACTGTTCTGCCATATTTGAGGTCTCCAACTATGCCTATGGTTAGACCATCAATTTTTTTCTTTTCTTTGAGAATTGTATAAAGATCAAGCATCGCCTGTGTAGGATGTTCTTCACTACCACTACCCGCATTTATTATTGGGTTTTTTGATAACTCGCCTGCGAACCTGCTTGAACCATCAAGGGGATGTCGCAAAATGGTTACGTCTGAGTAAAGATCGATTATTCGAACAGTGTCTGCAAGACTTTCGCCTTTTTCAACCGACGATGACCTAGGATCAAAGATTCCAATAGAACTTCCACCTAATGATGCCATAGCAGCTTCAAAACTCATTCTGGTTCTAGTACTGGGTTCATAAAATAAATAACCTAGAGTCCTTCCTCTGCCAAGTTCACTTTTCTCATTTGGTTTCAGGAAGCTAATTTTATCTGTTGAGTTAAATATGAATTCAAGATCTTCTTTCGTAAAGTCCTTGATTGATACTATATCCTGATCATAAAGATGGTTATTTGGCATATGCTATCATCTTTGCAATCATTACAATGTATGATATAATAAACATTAACGTTGAACAATGGTATTTGTATCATATTAGTTTATAGTTATTTGTCTAAATTAATGTTGGAAATAATAATTAGATCGGATCCTTATTAGTGTGTGATAAATACACTATCAACGCAATTTAATTACTCATTAATATTTCCTGTGTATCATCTAATTCACAAATCACGATGTCCTTTTTTCTCGCTGTACGCTAGCTGAAATGTAAATCACATTTATGTTCCGTTCATATCCTTCACATATGATGATAATTCGATAAGTGCATAATAAATTACATAAGTATTAATTAGATAATCGAGATCCTTGCAGTCAAAACACTGGCCTTGCCAGGGTTATTGTATCTGTATATTCTGCATTAAAATACCTTTATACAAGTCAATAAAACAGATTATATTAATTGCATACGTTGGAATTTTATCAAATACAATAGTTCATATGCGTAGGTCATAAATATGAAATGTTTGGGAATTTACAAATACGATGTATATAAAAGCCCTAACATTGGCTTGTTTATAAAAGCCAATGATAGAACAATAATAATACCTTTTGGTTTTGCAGAAACAAAAATAACTAAGCTGACGCATTATTTGCAGACGGAAAAAAAAATATTTGTATCTATAGCAGGTACGCGGCTCATAGGTCCAATGACTGTAATGAACAACAATGGAATCCTACTCCCTTCTACTGCCTCGGATGAAGAAGTGAGTATACTCAAACAAGCGAGTGGTCTGAATGTTGAACGATTGAAAAGCAAATTTACTGCAATAGGAAATTTAATTTCTTCTAATGATAATGGGGCTTTGGTATCTCCGATATTGAATAATGAGGTAAACCAGCAGATAAGAGATGTATTGGGCGTGCCAATTAATTCAATAACAGTCGGTGGATTCATTCAAACAGGATCAATGGTTGTAGCAACCAATATAGGAGCTGCTATACACCCTAAGGCTACAGAAGAAGAAACCAAGATTATCTCAGAGTCGCTGCAAGTACAAGTTGAACCTGCAACTGTAAATGGGGGAGTTCCATTCTTGTCTTCTGGTATAATTGCAAATTCAAAGTCTGTAATAGTTGGAAGTCTAACAAGTGGTCCTGAATTAATCATGCTCAGTAGAGTGTTCAAAGCTTGATCAAATAGTATTTCTATATGCTAGAACCTTGGGAAAATGAATCAATAAATT